>JASHVH010000182.1 GCA_030039575.1 Acidimicrobiales bacterium
GCTGTAGAGGAGCAGGAAGAAGAAGGGCACCCCCAGCCAAATGTTCGCGATGAGGATCGTCAGTAGCCCCAGGTTAGGCGTATCCAGCCAGTCAATTGGGTGTTGGGCCAGACCGATGTCCACCAGGATTGTGTTGACCGCTCCGCCGTCCAGTTGGAAGAGGAGCTTGAAGATGACCCCGGTCACCAACAGCGGGACCAGCCAAGGGATGATGATCAACGAGCGCCCGACTGTCCTCCCGGGGAAGCGGAGGTTGAAAAGCAGGGCCAGCCCGAACCCGATTATGAACTGGCCGAGGAGCGACCCCGCGGTGAACTCAAAGGTGTGGATGATCGCTGTTTGGGTCGTCGGGTCAGTGAAGATGAAGTGGTAATTGGAAAGACCGGCAAATGGGGCGGTCAAACTACCTATGTTCTCCGGGGACCGGTTCTCGAAGCTCAGCAACACGTTGTAAATAATGGGCAAGGCAAAGGCGAATAGGACGTACAAGATGGCGGGGACGAGGAACAACCAGGCCGCGATCCGCCTCCGCCTCCAGACTGTGAGCTGCTGGCCACCCTTCATCTTCGCGGCAGCGGGCGCCAGCTCGTCATGTTGGCGGGCAATTACAGGGCTGGGGGCAGCGGTTGCGTCTGTAGTCATATTGGCCAAGCCAAATTGGGGCCCTCCCGTGACGGGCACCGATATGCCCGTTCCCGTCTCTCCTAGCTATCTAGCGCCGGCGAACAGTGCTTGCAATGCACCCTACTGCCGGAGGTACACGGGCCGTCCCCTTCATGGCCGGCCCCGAGCACCCGTGCGCTTTTTGTCCTCCCAGACTTTTCCCCGGAGGGCCTCTTTGGCCCTCGTGAACCGTGATGTCGGACTTGTCGCCAACAAAGCTCGGCATTTCGTTGGCCTCACCCTCAATCCGGCTCTGTCGTTTGCGCTTCGCTCTGACCCCGCTGAACTGGCACCCATACCCGCATCGCGTCCCGGGGCCGGTTGCCGCGGGCGAAGTACGGGACGAAGGTGAGGGCCAACGGCTCGGCCCTCCACTGGGTTGTGCCGTCTTCGTTGTACAGCTCGGCCGCCGACAAGCTGTCGGCAGCTTCCCCTGAAGCGACGATGGCCACTTTCACGTAACCCTGGAGGCCCCCGGGCACGGCGTCGGTCGGTTCAAGCGAGTGGGTAGCGTCGACGAAAACATCCTCGACCGCTACACCTGCGGCCAAGTCGTCCGCTTCCACACAGTAAACCAACGGGCCTCGTTGCACGGCAACGCAGTCGCGGACCGCATCAACCCTCCAGTGCGGCCGTAAAACCCGGACCGGCGTGGAGCACGACACTTGGAGGTGGTCGCCGGTGCGCCAGCGCCTGCCCACCCGGATGTACGAGCCTTCCCACGACGCCTCGACGGGGGCCCCGTTGAGGGTTACCCTCGTACCCTCCTTGCGGGCCCACTCGGGGGAGCGCAGCGATAAGTCCCAGCGCTCACCCGAACTGCAGCCTGCCACCTCTATGTCTGTTGTGCCCTCCCACGGGTGACCGGTCCGCACGGCGAGGTCTATGTTGCCACCCGGGACCTCTGTGGACAGAGCCCCGCTGAAGGGCATGTGGACCTGAAGCCCCGAAGCGTCCCGGGTCATCAAGTACGCCTGGATGCTCGCCATCAGCCGAGCGAGGTTGGGTGGGCAGCAAGGACACCTGTACCAGGTCGGGCGGTGACGAGGAGCGTCCTCATCTGTGCCGTCGTGACCGGTCCTCAGGTGCAGCGTGTTGGAGTAGAAGAACTCTGTCCCCTCCCGTGATACGGCGCCGGCGATGGTGTTCCAGAACACACGCTCCATCTCTTCGGCATAACGCGCCCGGCCCGTCGCCAGCAGGAGGCGCCAGTTCCATTGAAAACTGGCAATGGCCGCGCACGTCTCGCCATAGGCGCGGTCGCTCGGCAGTTCGTAGGCATCCCCGATGGACTCGTCGCGATGGCGTGAACCGTGCGCGCCGGTCACGTAGGTCTTCGTCGCGAACAGGTCCTCCCAGATTGCCTCCGAGGCGGCCAGCAGTTCAGTATCGGCGGTTTCGACGGCGACGTCGACGACGCCTGCCTGCAAGTAGAGCTCGCGCACGGCGTGGCCCGTGGCGTAAGAACGCTGGCGCACGGGTAGGTGGTGCAGGAAGTACGACAAGGGGAAACGGGGGTCCCCCAGCAGGCCGGAAGCAGGCAACGCGACGTCAGGTCTCCCCCGAAGCTCTACCTGGCGCTTGGCCAGCGCCAACAGGCGTGCATCGCCAGTAAGGCGGTAAAACTCGACCAGGGCGGTCTCGACCTCTGGATGGCCGCACACACCCACGAGCCGGCCATCCCCGTCCTCGGAGGAGAACGTCGCCAGCAGGTGGCCGGCGAGCCTTTCGGCCACGCCCGCCAAGCTTGGGTTGCTGCTTGTCCTGTGCGCCGCCGTCGCCGCCTGAAGCAGGTGACCGACGCAATAAAGCTCGTGCCCCCAGCGCAAGTCCCTCCACACGAGTTCCGGGTGCTGGCCTTGGAACCACGAGTTTATGTAACCGTCAGGGCGCTGGGCGCGTGCCATGACGGACGTGGCCTCCTCGACGAAGCCCGTCACCCCGGCCGAAAGGCCTCGTACGTTGTCCCAGGCGGCCGCCTCCAGGGTCTTGTAAATGTCTGAGTCCGAAAACACCAACCCTTGATGCGCGACTTCGCCCCCCCGCCCCAGCGCCACGATTTCAAGGTTCCGGACCGTGCCCGACGCGACAACTTGCTCAATGCAATGAGGAAGTGTCCTGACGCTGTTGCGCCGTTGCCAGTCGCCAAGTTCGTGCCCTGGCGCGAGGGTGACGTCCCTCACGCCCAAAGGCTGCAGGCTTGCTATGGCCGTGGGTGTGGGCTGGACGGGACCGCCCCCGACCGCCCCGGCCGAGGCCTTGGACAGCGTGCCAGACACTGCGTTGCTTCCCTGCTCCATCCCGTGCTCCCTGCTTTAATGAGCAAACCAACGGCTGCCTCGGCGACAGGCCAGCCTCGGCCCTTCCTTCCCTTTGGTCCTTCCTTCCGCGGGGAAACGATACCCCGTGCGCACCCAGCGGTTCAAGGCAAGCTGCGGCTGAAGTAAGGTCGCTCGGTCGATTATCCGGGTCATGGTCTGGGGAAGCGCATCCTCTTCTTGCCCGGCGTAACGCCGGCGCCGGCCGGGAGTTGCCCCCGTCCCACGCGTATGCTTGGCCCGTGGACCCGGCCCGACAGCCAACGCTGACCGAGGTGGCCCGATTGGCGGGAGTTTCTCTCACGACCGCGTCAAAGGCGATCAACGGGCGAGCGAGGATTTCTGAAAGCACCAGGAAGCGCGTGCTCCGAGCCGCCCGGGCGCTCTCCTACACCCCGAACCTGGTCGCCAAGAGCTTGGCGAGCGGGCGGAGCAGCATCATCGGCGTCGTCCTGAGGGACCCCATGGTCGACCGCATAGCCATGCCCATGGTCGTCGGGGCGCAGTCCGTGCTGGAGCCGCGGGAGTTCTCGGCGATCATCGCCGATGCGAGAGGGGTCGACGACCGGCTCGCCGAGGTCGCCGTAATGCTCCGTCAACGCGGCGTCGATGGGCTCCTCATCGTTGGGGACAACCAGGGAAAAATTCCTTCGATAACCGGGTCCGCCAAGATCCCGTGCGTGTACGTCCACGGCCCCACGAGCCACTCTCGGGATGTCGTGCACCTTGTCGACGACTTTGCTGGCGCTGTTACCGTCATCAACCACTTGGTGGAGATCGGCCGTGCCCGGATAGCCCATATCACCGGCCCCGAGCACTCGCCCGCGGTCCAGCAGCGGGCGCTCGGGGTGAGGCATGCCCTCGACGAGCACGGCCTCTGCCTTGCCGGAGGTATCAGGTATGGCCTGTGGTCCCAACGCTGGGCACGCCAGGCGACGTGCGATGTCCTGACGGAGGCACCAAACGTCGATGCGATTGCCTGTGGATCTGACCAGATCGCAGCGGCGGCGCTCGAGGTGGTTATCGCTTCGGGGCGAAAGGTCCCGGACGATGTCGCGATCACCGGCTACGACAATTGGGCCGTCTTTGCCCAGGAGACCGACCCCTCCCTGACGACGCTGGACATGGACCTCGAGCATTTGGGCGCCGCGGCGGTGAGCGACCTGTTCGCCATGATCGCCGGGAACCGGGTTGGCGGCGGCACCCGGCACCACGAAGGGACGCTGGTCATCAGGGGCTCGACCGACGCCCGCCTCTCCTAGACCGAATTAACCCGGCACAATAGGGGAAAAATGGGCGGCCGCCGGCGGCCTGCCCGGGTTGGCTGCTGTCGAAAAGTGCGCCGATCAGTGCTCCCACCAAGGCCTTCGGTTCGCGCCTTTCGAGCCCGCAGCCCCGAGGCTGGGCCGTGAAGAACGGCTCTGCGCGCCGGCGGTCAGTGCGGCCGCGGGCTCCGGCTCTGCCGTCCTTGACGTCGCCTCCCCCGGCGCTCGCTGCCTGCTCGGAGCGGGCCCCAGTACTTGTGCGAACTGGAGGTCGTTCCGGGCGCCCACTCTGGCGTAACCTAGGAACAAGACTCCGCTGGCCAGAATCACGATGATCCACACCGGTTGGCTGTTCACGGTGGCCCAGTCGTTCAAACCGTGAAGAACTGCAGCCATTGCGAGCCCGATCCAACCAACTGTGTACCAGTGGTGCCGGCTGGTCACGGCCAGCCCGATGAAATAGCCGGTGAGGCCGGACCAGCAGGCGTGGGTGATCGGGTCGGTAAGGAACCGCCAGACGAATTCGATGATGAAGTACAGCACGGGGCCAATCAGCACGTCGAAAATCGAATTGGGCGCTGAATTGCCCGTCTTTATGAGGTGCTCGATCGAAGGGATAGCCGCCTTCACGGTCAGGTAGAACTCCTGGACGGCATTTACGGTGAAGTACCGCACGACTTCGCTGGCACCGAACACAAGCCCGCTCACCGCTCCCAGGAACAGGTAGTCCCGAGGCATCAAGTCGTGCGTGCGTTTATATATCAGCGCGATCACCACCACAGGTAGTGCCTTGGCCAGTTCTTCCGGCAGGCCGATAGTGAAGATGCTCCAGCCGAGGGAGGCGTTGCTGCTGTGCAGCGCCTCCTCGAGGGTGAGCGCCAGGGGGACCTCAGTGGCCAGCGCGATCAACGCCACCGCGATAAGCATCGGGCGGGTCACGTGGTCCGGCCGGATAATGACCCCGAGGAGCAGCAGCCAAGCGATAGCGAAGTACGCGGCGAAGATCCAAGCGGCAACATCGAAAGTGCTGGGAGTCGGGCTCGTACCGAGCAGGACGAGGGCGATCGACGGTACGCATATCAGCACCAGGAACAGCAGCACCGGCCAGCTTCGGAGAGAATGATGCCGCAACCAATCGCCCAGGGGGAACAGGTCGCTCAACTGCCCGGGAGGTCCTTGGCGGACCGACGGGGTGAATGGGTCAACGGGCAAGGTCGTGCTTCCTCCCTCTATCCGGGCGGGTACCGCCGCCACGACGGCGTGCCTACCAGTCACCGTGGCCTTCGGTTGCCTCGCTGGGAAAACAATATCTGTCGCCGGGAGGCGAAACCCTCTGAGCGCCGGCCTTGGTGGCGGCCCAAACCGCAGTTCAAACCCGTGCGGCCGCAGGGGTCGGGATGACGGGGAGGTGTGGGGGCCCTGGCCGCCGCACCGTCGGCACGGTAGATTTGCGGTTGATGCCCGCTCGGGAATCCCGGTGCGTAGCCGCACTCGGGACTGGTTCGAGGAGATGACCGGCTTCCCGGTCCAATGACGTGACCGGAGAGACATCGCCCGGAAGCGGTCAAGCCGAAGCTTTCGGCTCGTCTGAGATCGATCAGCTCCGGGCGGAGGTCCGCCGCCTGGAAGCGGAACAAGCGGTCCTGCAGACCCAGCTGGCCACCAGGTCCTCCTCAGCCGGGCACCAACACGTGCGCCGGACGGTGACCGCCTTGCTCGCAGGTGTGTGCTGTGTGCTCATCTTCCTGTCCGCGGTTACCGTGTGGGTTCACCAGACGGTGCTCACCACCTCTGGTTTTGTGGCCGCTGTGGGCCCGGTCATCGACCGGCCGTCCGTCACCGACGCTATGAGCGTTGAACTTACGGACCAGATCTTTGCTGTGGTCGACGTGGAGCACGAGATCAAAAAAATCCTCCCGTCCCAGGCGCAATTCCTCGCTGCGCCAGTGGCCAACGCAGCTAAGAGCTTTATCCAGGACCAGGTGCGAAATGTGCTCCGGTCGCCGCAGTTCCGGGCGGTATGGATAGCGGCATTGCAAGCCACCCACCGCGAGGTCCTTGCCGCGCTCAGGGGACAAAGCAACGTCTTGGTGATCAGCAACGGGGAGGTGGTACTGAACGTGCTGCCCCTCGTAAACGCGGCGTTGCGGGAGGTGCAGACACTGGCGTCCGGCTTGATAGGGCGTAATGTGACGATCCCGACTATCACAAGTGGAGAGGTCCCAGCTGAGATCCGGGCCACAATTTCCAAAGCCCTGGGGGTCACCCTGCCGGCCGACTTCGGCCAGATCGAGTTGGCCAGGTCCAGTTCTCTCGACGTGGCCAAAAATGCTGTACAACTGCTGGACGTCCTTTACTGGCTCCTGCCGTTAATTACCTTCTTGGCCATCGCCGCTGCCATATGGCTCTCGCCAAACCGTCGGCGGACGCTTTTGCAAATCCTTTTCGGCACGGCCATAGCACTGGTTATCGAGAAACGGGCCGAATCGTGGATCCAGTCGCGGGTCGTCAGCTCACTCTCCCCGGCCAACCGCGCCGCCGGAGCCGACGTTGTGCACCAAGTGCTGAGGGGCTTCGCCACCGCCACGTGGTGGCTTTTGGTCATCGCGCTGGTCGCAGTGGTCTTCCTGCTCGTGACAGGCCCGTATAAATGGGCCCGGTCGCTGCGCGACCGGACTGGTCGCGAAACCCGAGCGCTGGCCAGGCTTGTCGCCCGCCACAGCGGAGATGGGGCCGCCGTGACTTGGGTTGCCGACCACCACCTGGCGATGCAAGCCGGTGGGGCCGTCGTGGGCGGAGTGCTCCTGTTGTTTGTCCCGGGATGGTGGTTCCTCGTCGTCGTCGTACTGCTCGCCGCCTACGAAGTTGCGGTTTGGCAAGCGAGTTCCGTCGTCGCCGCAGCACGTCGGCAGACAACGGCTACGGACCCTCTCGGGCCCCCGGGGCAGGCCGGGCCGCCCGACACGACGATAAAAGCCAATTGATGACGGCGAAGACTGGCATCCATTGGCGACAATTCGGTGCCCGCCTCGTGGCGTCGACCGGGGAACTCAACCTGGTGGTTGGGAAAGTGGCTCGGACGCCATAAAAGCAGCCGACGAGACGAGGATGAGCTCGACAACGGTGTCCAGGGGGACCGCCGTGCTGTCGATGACCAGGTGGTAGTGGCAAGCTGCGGTCGGGTCGGCACCGTAGAGCCGGCGCACGTACGACGTGCGGGCTTTGTCGGCGGCCTGCATATGGGCCCGGGCCTCGTCGACGCTGACACCCTCTACTAAGGCGCCTTGCGCCAGGCGGCGGCCAGGAGGACCGTCGAGGCGGACGTGGAAGCCCCGGTCGGGTCCGAGCACGAGGGCGGCCGCCCGGCCGAGGACGACGCCCCCACCGGCCGCGGCCAGTTCGAACACTTCCGCCTCAATGGCGTTCCGGATCTCGTCGTCGTGCTGGCGGTGAGACGGCGGCGACAACGTCGGCCCGGCGGGCATGGCGTGGCTAAGAGAACCGAGCAACGGGTGCACAGGCGTAGTGCCGGCTTCCCCGGCGGACAGCCTTTCCCCCTGGCCCGACAGCGCGGCTAGGTCGGCGGGCCGACCAGTCACCCGGTCAATGAACGGCACGCCCAAACGCTCGGCCAGCGCCGGGGCCACGACGCTGCCCCCTGCGCCATAAGCGGCCGAAATGGTGATGAGCCGAGCCTCCGGCCGTCGCCCCGGCCCGGGCCAACGGTCAGCGCTGTCGTTGCTCACCACTCTTCAGCTCCGTCCGCTCACGCCGGGACCGCGGCGACTTCGCCGGTGACCGGTCTCGGGGCACCCGACGGCAATATCGCCGCCGAGGCAATGGCAGCGACCAAAAATATGCCCAGCACTACAGTGAACGACACGACGTAACTGTGCACTGCCGCCTCTGCCACCACCCCTGGGGCGCGGCCGTGGGCGAGCACGTAACTGCTGAGGGCACTGGCGGCGATGCTGTTGAGCAGGGCGGTGCCGATGGAACCGCCCACTTGCTGGCTGGTATTGACCATGGCCGAGGCCACTCCTGCATCCTCGCGTCCGGCCCCGTAGGTGGCGGTGTTGATCGCACAGCCGAACACGAGGCCCAGGCCCAACCCGATCAGGATGAGCCCGGGCAGGATGCCGCTGTCATAGCTGGTGTGCAAGCCGAGGTCCCGTAAAAGGGCCACCCCGCCCGCCGCGACCAGCATCCCGAGGGGGACCAATGGACGGGGGCCGATCCGGGGCAGGAGCAGCGCGGTGGACAGGGTGGAGGCGACCATGACCATACCGATTGCCGGAAGGAAGGCCAGCCCGGCCTTGACGGGCGAGTAGTGGAGGGTCAGCTGCAGGTAGTAGGTGAGGAACAAGAAGATGCCGAACAGGCCAATAGCGGTGAGCCCGATGGCCAGGTACGACCCTCCTCGGTAGCGGTTCAACACCACCCGCAACGGCAGCAAGGGGTGGTCTACGCGCTGCTCGACCAGCACGAAGCCTGCCAACAGAACGACCCCGACCACGATCAGGGCTATGGTCAGCGGCGCCCCCCAGCCGCTGGTGGCGGCCTCCGCCATGCCGTACACAAACGCCACCAGCCCGCCCACCGCCAGCACTGTGCCCGGAGGGTCCAGGCGCACATTGGGGTCGCGGGGCTGGTTGACCAGCAGCCGCATCGCCCCGACGAGCGCCACCGCCGCCAGCGCGACGTTGACATACAGGCACCATCGCCAGTTCAGGTACTCGGTTAACACCCCGCCGAGCAACAACCCCACTGCCCCGCCCGAACCGGCAATGGCCCCGTAAACCCCGAACGCTTTGCCCCGCTCGGATGGCTCGGTGAACGTCGTGGTCAGGATGGACAGTGCCGAGGGGGCCAACAGGGCCCCGAAGGCACCCTGTATGCCCCGGGCGATGACCAGCATGGCGAAACCGGTGGCCGCACCGCCTAACGCCGAGGCGCAGGCGAAACCCACCAGGCCGATCAGGAACGTCCGGCGCCGCCCGACCAGGTCCGACAAGCGCCCCGCGAACAACAGCAGCCCGCCGAAAGCGAGCGAGTAGGCCGTGACGACCCACTGCCGGTCGGCGTTCGAGAACACGAGGTCCTTTTGGGCCGAGGGCAGGGCGATGCTGACAATGGTGGCGTCGAGGACCACCATCAGCTGAGCCAGGCCGGCCACGGCCAAGATCCACCAGCGCTTATCGTCACCCCGTTCAGCGTCCGGCATAGACCGGACCGCCGGGGTTGTAACTACCTGCTCAGCCATCGTCTACCGGGCGGGAAAACGTAGCCCGCGGCCGGAGCCGCCGCGACCCTATTGGTGGCGAGCGGTGAAGCTTGCTCGCCGGCTCTGTCCCGTCGCCCAGGCGCTGTTTTGCGCCCGGGTGGAAGTGGCGACTGAACAGGCCTCAGTTCAACCTCCACCCATCACCACCTCGCGACCGGCCGAACTGACCGTACCACAATGCCGTTTTAGCTGCTTCGGCCGAGGCCGTTCACGATGGCCCGCGCCGGCCGGCCCAAGGTACAGGTCGCCGGCAGAGGCTAGCCGCTTTGGCTCCGTGACAGAATCTGGCGATGGAACTCTTGGAAGTACCGCTCGACAACCCTGACGAACTGAACCTTATCCTTGGGCAAAGCCATTTCATCAAGACCGTGGAGGATCTTCATGAGGCACTGGCGGGGTCCTCGTCGGCTACGCGCTTCGGGCTGGCCTTCTGCGAGTCGTCAGGGCCGCGTCTAGTGCGTCGTTCCGGCAATGACGACGACCTGGAACGGCTGGCCACGAAAAATGCTCTGGCCATCGGCGCGGGCCATAGCTTTATCGTCTTCCTGCGTGACGCTTTCCCCGTCAACGTGCTCAACGCCATCAAACAGTTGCCCGAGGTCTGCCATATTTATTGTGCTACCGCCAACCCCGTGTCAGTCATTGTGGCTCAGACCGAGAATGGGCGGGGTGTCCTCGGCGTCATCGATGGGGGGGCGCCTCTTGGGGTGGAGACCGACAACGACGTGGCCGACCGGAAAAAGCTCCTACGTGTACTTGGCTACAAGCTGTAGCGAGAGTGGCGCCCGCGGGCAGGCAATCCTTTCCGGTCCGTCAGCCGTACCTGGTACCAACAGGCCAGGTGGCGTCGGTATCGTTGTCATCACGGGAAACCGGAGGAACGGGATGTGGGTTCGCGGGATCGCCGGGTTGGTGCTCTGCGTCGTGGGCGCAGTTTGGATCTTCCAGGGCGCAGGCGTCCTTCACGGGTCGTTCATGACCGGGCGCAGCCAGTACGTGGTCCTCGGGGTTGTGGCCGTCGTCCTTGGCGCGGCCCTTCTCGGCTGGGCGGCCCGCGTGCGGCAACGGCGGATGGAGAGCGCCAGCTGATGCCGCCTGACCAAACCTCTCCCGCTGGCGCCAGTCCGAGCAGCCTTGGCCGCCCGGGGCGCAGCAAACCGAAGCCTTATGAGCCGGCCCGTCATGAACCGGCCGGCCGCACCGACAAGAAGACGGACGGCTCGTCATCGAAGACGCCCCAGGAGAGCCTGACCGGACGAGGCGACAAGCCCATCGGCCGCCGCGCCGTGCTCACCATCCTTGGGGTCGGCGCCCTCGGCATCGTCTTCGGCGAGCGAGTGCAAAACGGGATTACCTCCTTGCTCACTCCCTTGCGCAGCAGCGGGTTGGCCGACATCGTGCCCGGCGGAGGAGGTTTCGTCCTCTATACAGTGACGGGCGGCTACCCGGCCGCCCCCGCCAACTACCACCTGACCGTAGACGGGATGGTGGACCACCCGCTGAGCCTGACCGTGGCAGACCTGGAGGCGCTGCCCGCCACCCGGTTGGTCCACACCTTCCAGTGCGTGACCGGCTGGTCCGTGCCGGACGTCCACTGGGTCGGGGTCCGTCTCACCGACCTGGCCGAACACGCCGGCGCCAGTCCTAAAGCGTCGGCCTTTTGGTTTACTTCGTTCGATGGGGTGTACACCGAAAGCCTCAGCATGGCCCAGGCGGAGGAAAGCGGGGCCATCGTCGCCTACTCCATGCTCGACGGCCCGGTGAGCAGGGACCACGGCGGGCCCGTCCGCCTTTACGTCCCCGGGATGTTCGGTTACAAGTCGATCAAGTGGCTGTCGCGCGTCACCCTTACCAACCAGCTCGAACTCGGCTACTGGGAACTGAACGGGTACCCGGTCAATGCCTGGATCGCCGGGCACCCGCCCTCCTCGTTCAGGCACCCCCCTCAGATCCGCCCGGGCGAATGACGGCCACCCCACCCGAACGCCCCCGCCTGCTCGCGCGCTTCGACCGGGTGGAGCGGGCGGTCCACTGGACAAACGCCACCCTCTTCGCCGTGCTCGTACTCACGGGCGCCGCCTTGTACCTGACCCCGCTCATCGCCCTCGTCGGCCGTCGCGAGCTGGTCGAGCGCATACACCTCTACGCCGGCATCGCTCTACCCGTGCCGCTCATCCTCGCCCTCTCAGGCACCTGGGGCCAAGCCCTGCGCCGCGACATCCGCCGTTTCAACCGCTGGAGCGAGGCAGACCGTCGCTGGCTGCGCGTCATGTTCCAGGAGCAGCCCCGGCGGCGCCTCAGTCGCGCTCAGCTCCGTACCGGGAAGTTCAATGCCGGCCAGAAGCTCAACGCG
>JASHVH010000183.1 GCA_030039575.1 Acidimicrobiales bacterium
GTGACACCCAGCCCGGCCACGAGCTCGAGCACCTCGACTTGATAACGGATATCAAGATGATTGGTCGGCTCGTCGAGGATCAGATGGTCGGCGCCTTGGGCAATGGCGCGGGCGATGAGGACCCGTTGCTTCTCGCCTCCAGAGAGCGTATTGAAGCTGCGGTCCTCCAGCGCTTGGCAACCGACCCGTTCGATGGCATGAGCAACGATCGCCCGGTCTGAGTCGTCGTCCCGGTCGAAGGCACGCTTGTGCGGCGTGCGGCCGATCATCACCATTTCGAGAACTGTGAAGTCGAACTCGACGGTGGATTCCTGAGGGAGGACGGCAACCCGGCGGGCGGCGTCTTTCGGCCGCATGGCCAGGAGGTCCATGTCATCGAGACGGACCTCGCCCGCTACCGGGCGATAAACGCGGTAGATGGCCTTCAGTATCGTGGACTTGCCGCTCCCGTTCGGGCCGAGCAAACCGACGAACGAACCGCTCGGCACATCGATGTCGACACCGTTTACGATCCGACGGCCAGCGATGTCCACAGATAAGCCTTGAAGGGACAGGCTCATTGCGCCGTCCCGTAGAGGTAGGGGCGTCGCCGGATCAGCACAATGAGAGTCGGCGCACCGATGAAAGCAGTGATCACGCCGATCGGCATCTCCTGGGGTGCCACGATGGTGCGCGCCAACAGGTCGCCTAGAACCATGAAGGCGGCACCGAAAAGTACCCCGACGGGCAACACTCGTCGGTGATCGGAGCCAACGATGAGACGGACAATGTGGGGGATGACCAGTCCGACGAACCCGATCACGCCGCTTACCGCCACCGCCACTCCGACCATAAGCGAAGTCACGACGAACAGGTTCCGCCGCAGCCGTTGTACGTCGACCCCGAGAGAAGCCGCTGGTTCTGTCCCCATGGCCAGAGCGTTGAGCGAGCGGGCCTGGGCCAAGAGGTAGCCCATCGCCACGACGAGGACGATGGCGGGGATCGGGAGCTGTTGCCAGTTCGCCAGCCCGAAGGAGCCGAGCAACCAGAAGAGCACGGACTGCGTGGCTTCAGGATTACCCCGGAAGATCAGGAAGCTTGTTAACGACTCGAATAGTGCCGACAGCACCACCCCGCACAGAATGAGCTGCGTAGGTGCGAGCTGTTTGCCTGTTCGAGAGACGAGGAAAACTGTTGCCATGGCGACAGATGCCCCGATCACGCTGCCGACAGAGATCGCCCAGATGCCTAGCGAAGCGAACGCTCCAAACAGGAGAACGGTCGTCGCGCCGACGCTCGCCCCGGAGGAGATGCCGAGCAGGAACGGGTCACCCAGCGCGTTCCGTACGAGAATCTGGACGACGCTGCCGGCCGTCGTGAGGGCGGCGCCCACTACGGCGGCGAGCAAGACGCGTGGGAGACGGATTTCCCAGACGATTGCGTCCGCGACGGTGTTCTGCGGGTGGCCCAGAAGATGGTCGACGATCACCTGCCACACGGTCCTGGGGCTGAGCGGCACCGGTCCGATCCCCACGCCGAAGGTCACGGCGAGGAGAAGCAAGACGAGGCAGGAGAGCAGCACACCCGGCAGAGGAAGTCGACCGCGCGAGTGCCGAGACGATCGCAAACTGCCTCGTCTGACGAGAACACCGAGTGCCGGCAACGCGCGCCGCGCACTCCCAGAGCTTGGCCCCGATTGGATCGATTTCCGCTCACCGACCTGGCGCATCAAGCACTCCTCCGTCGACCAAGCGGAGGATTCAGGTTGAGCGGGATATGCGATCCCCGCACGAACCGCCCTTCCTCCGAGGGCTACTTCGTCGGCACAAAGCAGGCGACCGGGCTCGCCCTCGGAAGGGACCACCGTTGCGGGACAGCGCCGGGATCTCACCGGACTTCGCTGCATCTGTACCACCCCGATCACTGACCGGGGCAAAACCACAGTAGGCAGATCGGGAGAACGCCGTCAATTGGCGGCCAAGCCTGCCGGTGGTCGGCTCTCTCTCAGCCCCTTGCGAGGATCACCTGTTCATCCACCACTGAGCGGCCCCGGCCAGCCCGAGGACCACGGCCAGCGCCGTACCTACATCGCGGCTCAGGCGGACGGCCGGCGCGATGTCATCTGGTCGGGCGCCTCGCCCCCAGCCCAAGGACGGGCGGACCTCAACACGCTCCCCGTAACGGTTGGTACCGCCGAGCCGGATACCGAGGGCGGCAGCGAAGGCCGCTTCCGCCACTCCGGCATTAGGCGAGGGATGCGCCGGCGCCTGGGTGGACACCGCTCTTCGGATCTGCCTGACCGAGCCCGGCCGGACCAGGGCCACCAGGGCGGCCGTACAGCGGGCGGGGACCCAATTAGCCAGGTCGTCGAGGCGGGCACTGGCCCAGCCGTAGTGCAGGTAGCGCGGCGACCGGTGCCCCACCATGGCGTCCATCGTATTCACCGCCCGGTACCCGAGAGCCCCCGGAGCACCCGCCAAAGCGGCCCACAGGGCGGGTGCGACGACGGCGTCCACCGTGTTCTCCGCTACCGACTCGACTACCGCCCGAGCTATCTCGGCGGCGTCCAGGCCAGTGGGGTCCCTTCCTACCAACGCCGGCAACAATTCTCGGGCCCGCACCTCGTCGCCTTCCGCCAGGGCGGACCCCACGTCAAGGGCCGCTCGGGTCAGGGCCCGGCCGCCAACCACGATTGTTGTGGCGACGGTCGTTGACTGCGCCAGCACGCCGGCCCCGACACCCAAGGCCGTGCCGACCGCGGCGTGGACAACTCCGGCGACCGCCTTATCCCGGTAGATCCTCCGTTCGGCGGTCAGCATCGCCCGGCCAAACAGGACTACCGGATGTACCGGTGTGGGCGGTTCGCCTAAGAGCCGGTCAAGCAATACTCCTAAGCCCGCTCCAACGGGGCGAGGCAAGCATGGCAGGTGGGCCGTCATTGCGTAGATGTTGGGTTTCGAGAGGAGACTGTACGCCGAGGGCGCGGCCCGGGCGCAACCGGCCTCTCAGAGCGCCGACATTCGTCTCTCCCGTCCAAGGCAGCCGGCTCCTACGAGGTGGGGCGGTATGGGACAATGAAGCGGAGGGAGGGACCGTACATCGTGAGTGCTGGACTGAGGGCTCGACACGCGCTCGTTGTCGTCTCGGTTGTCGCCCTCCTCGCTGGGT
>JASHVH010000017.1 GCA_030039575.1 Acidimicrobiales bacterium
GGGGCGGCGTAAGTACAAGCCAGGACTACCGAGGCGAGGTCGGCGGGCCAGCCGAGAGCGTACTCCTGGGCGATCATGCCCCCCATCGAAATACCTACCATGTGGAACCCGCTCAGGCCGAGGTGGTCGACGAGCGCCTTGGTGTCTTCGGCGAACATGCGGGTCGTGTACGGACCGACCGGCTTGGAGCTGGCGCCGACGCCGCGATTGTCGAAGCGGAGCACCCGGTAACCCGCCGTGAGCAGGGGCCCAACCTGGTAGTCCCAGGTCTCGAGGTCGTCGGCGAGGCCGTTGACGAGCACAACGGTCTCAGGCCCGTCGCCCTCCAGGCGGTAGTTGACGTCGAGACCATTGACGGCGGCGAAGGGCATCAGGCTCCTTTCTTGCTGAGGTTGGCGCCGGCGTCGCCTGGCGCCGCTGTTTCCCTGGTGACTGACTCGAGCAGCTGACGGATGGCCTCCGTATTGAGGGCGAAGTGCTGCGCCGCCAGCGCTCCAGCGCGCTCGGCGTGGCCTCCTATCACCGCTGCCGCTAGCAGTGGGTGTTGCTCCTCGCCCCGACGGCGCAAATCTGCGCTGAACGGTTCGGTGCCCAGGCCCTGGTTCACCTGGAAGCGCAACTGGAGGCTCAAGTCGTACCAGAACCGGTTGTGCGCGGCACGGGCAATTGCCTCATGAAGGGCGCGGTCAGCCGCCTGCGAGTGCTCCCTTTCCTTGCTGCTGGCCAAGTACTCCTCGGCCAGGCGCTGGATCGCTTCTCGGTCCTCATCTGTGGCCCGTTCGGCGGCCAGTCGGCCGATCTGCTGCTCGACTGTGCAGCGAAAGTCGAGCAGCTGGCTGAGCCGCGCCCAGCCCGGCAAGAGAGCACGGCGGATCATGGCCGCGGCGCCCGGTGACGAGGCCGACGTTACGAAGGCCCCGCCGTTTGACCCCCGGCGCACCTCCAACTGACCGGCCTCGACGAGCACGTGGAGCGCTTCGCGGACGCTGGAGCGGCTCACTTGTAGCAGTTCGGCCAGGCGCCGCTCGGAGGGGAGCCGTTGGCCGGGATAGTACTGGCCGAGTGCGATGGCGGTGGCGAGACGCTCAGCGATCTGCTCGCCGGCCCGCCGGTTGGTCAGGGGCTCCAGGAGCCCGGCGGCAAAGGCCGCCAACGGTTCGTCCGGGTTACCGGTCACGGTCGGTGCCCCTAAGGGCCCGGGAAAAGTCACAGAGGGCCTCGCCGCTCAAGAGGCCCGTTCCTTCGTCGAAGGAGGCGATCACCCGCCCAAGGGTGCGAGCGCCGTCGACAATGCTCTCGAGCAGGACACCTTCGTTGGCACCGTGTATATCTCGGGCCACCGGGCCGTAACAGAGGGCGGGCGTCCCCATTTGGTTGACGTAGTAGCGGGCATCGGTGGTGCTGCCCAGACCGAAAGCCCGGGGCGGCAAGCCATGAGCGTCTTCGTGGCACGCGCTGACCAGTTGCGCCAATTCGTGGTCCGGGCTTATCGCATAGCCTTCAGCCCGGAAGCCGGTCGGCTCCATCGTGACCGTCAGATCGCCTGCGAAGCTCACCATGGTTTTATCGACGAACCCGGTCACGAGCGCCATTGCATCGTCGGCGCTCCATCCCCTCGGGAAGCCGACCCTCACCCCGAGACGGCCGGCAGAGGCCACACTCGAACGCCAGTCACCACATTCGACCTGGCCCACGTTCACCGTGTACGGCTGACCTACGTCGGTCAGTTGCGCATCGGGGTAGTCCCGCGACAACTCGCGTCCCAGGTCGTCGAGCGCGCTGGTCAACTGCAGCAACGCGCCCACAGGAGTCGCCAACCGGTCGGCCGCATGGGCGTGGCCACCGGCACCGCACAGCATTATGTCCACCCACAGGACCCCGACCCCGGAAAGCAGCAAGCCGAGGTCAGAGGGTTCCGGCAAGATCACAGCCCGGGCGCCGTAACCGTCCAGCACACTGGCCAGGGTGCCGTTTCCAGTGCATTCCTCTTCTATGACCGAGAGAAAAGCGACGGGGCGCTCGAGTGCCTCGGGTATCGAACGGGACAGCCCCCTAAGCGCTAGGAGGGCCATCGCGAACCCGCCCTTCATGTCGCCTGCGCCCCGCCCGATCAACCAGCCGTCCGAGCGGACCGGACGGAAGGGGTCGGTCCGCCAGCCCGCCGGGGCGGCGGGCACCACGTCGACATGGCCGTTGATCAGCAGCCCGGGCTCGGGCCCGTTCAATCGGCCGAGCACGTTATGGCGGGTGGCATAACCTGTCTGCGGCACCCCGGCTAGTGGGTGCCGGGCGACCTCTTCGGGGACAGGTGGGCAGGTGATTTCGAAGCCGAGGGACGCCAGTTCGTCGGCCACGATCTCCTGAGCGAGCTGCTCCTGTCCGACCGTGCTCGGGGCCGCCACTAACCGCTCGAGGAACGTGAAGGCGTCGTCGGCGAGGTCGGCGACGCACTCGTCGAAGCGTTGGAAGTGTCCTTCAGCGGGCAACGCGGCCCCCCCTCGTCGAATGGTCTAGATTATGGCCCAAGGCCCAGGGTAGCAGCGGTGGACAGACGCAAAAATTTCGAGACCATTAACTTTCCAACTGTTGAGCCCGGCCGGTTCAAGATGGCCACCCACGCTCCAGGAGGACCCTCGGCTTCCCGGGCGGCAGGTTTCTCAAACGCCGAACCCGGCGCGAAAAGTCTTGTCAGACAGGCCTTTTCGCGCACAGTTGGAGAGGTGAAGGCCGACCGGCCGAGAGGCCTTACGCGACTACGCCGGGAGCGCCGTTGGCGCCTTCAAAGGGCAGCCCCGCCGCCGCCCACGCTCGCATGCCGCCGGCCAGGTTGACCGCTTCGACACCCGAACCGGTCAGGAACGCGGCCGCCTGGGCCGAACGCACGCCGGAACGGCACACCACGACGACCTGACGGGAACCGGGTAACTCGCCGGCCCGTTCAGTCATTTGGCCCAAGGGGATATGCACCGCACCAGCGACATGCCCGGCATCCCATTCGTAGTCCTCCCGGACGTCGAGCAGCAGCGCGCCAGCCCGGATAAGGCCATCCGCTTCCTCCGGGCTGACTTCGTCTGGTGCGGGTGCGCTGCCCGGCATCGCTTGATCCTACGCCCGTTAGACGGCAGTAGGCGTCCGGACAGATCTCCTAGGTGAGAGAGGCCCGCTTGGCGAACCGGTGGCCCTCGGAGTCGAGCTAGCCGGCGATGAGGGTGCCTATCGCGGCAGCGCCGAGGTCCTGCTTGGCCAGGAACCCGGCGGCGCCGCTCTCCAAGACCAGCTCGTCCAGTTCCTCCCAATCATGGGCCGATATCAAGACCACGCGCGTAGATCGGGCACGCGAGCGGATGTCCTTCGTCAACTCGATGCCGTCTTCGTCGCCGAGTTCGACATCGACGAGCACCACGTCTGGTTGAAGCGAGTCGATCAGCTGCAGCGCAGCCTGACTGGAGGATGCACGGCCGACAACGTTGAGGCCCTGGGACTCGAGCAGCCTCGCGGCGGACGCGAGGAAACCCTCGCTGTCGTCCACTATCACGCACCGCAACGCCACGTGTACCAGCGTCACCCCTGGTTGCCAGCGTGCGCAATGAAGCTAACGTGACTCTGCATGGTCCCGCCCGCCGGTGCATTGAGGCTGGTCCGCTGACGAGTCGCGACCTACCGTTCCCGGTTGCGGAGGGGGTCAAGGGCCTAAGTACCGGCCTCGAGCAAGCGGCGCTGCGCCGTGTGGCCACGCTCGTCGCCGAGGCCGTGCCTCTTGCCGACTTGTTCGGTGCTGTTGTTGGAGAGGTCGCCCACGTCCTCGACGTCCCGGCGGTTTCGCTCGGCCGTTATGAGGCCGAGGGCGCCATGATCGTTGCCACCTCGCTTCGTCTCCCGGCCTTTTCCGGGGGGAGCCGGTGGCCGCTGGACGGCCCGAGCGTGCCGGCGAACGTCTTTGCGACTGGCCGTCCAGCCCGGGTCGACGATCACATTGGCCTGGTCGGGACGATCGCGGAGCGCGTTCACCGATCGGGGCTCCGGTCGGCGGTCGGCGCCCCTATTCTGGTCGACGGCGGCGCTTGGGGCCTGATCTGGGTGGCCAGGAAGGAGGCGGAGCCGCTACCGGCCGGCACCGAGTTCCGCCTGGCCAACTTTACGGAGCTTGTTGCCATCGCAGTCTCGAACGCCCGGTCCCGTGACCGGCTCCGCCGGCTCGCCGACCAGCAGACCTCGCTGCGCCGGGTGGCCACACTGGTGGCCGAAGGCGCCACGTTGCCTCGGCTCCTCTCCACCGTCGCTCAAGAAGTGGCCCGGATCCTTGACCTGTCGTCGGTTGCCGTCGTGCGCTACGAACCCGACGGGACGTCGGTCGTGGTCGCATCGTTTAGTGACCCGAGCTTCCCGGTCGGCAGCCAGTGGGCCCTCGACCCCGACAGCCTCAACGCCATGGTCCTCGAGACCGCCCGCCCGGCGCGCATCGACGACTACTTGGGCCTACCGGGCCCTATAGCGGTCGCCGCGCGAGCGTCTGGCGTCAACTCCGGGGTAGGGGTGCCCATCATGGTGGACGGCAGCGTTTGGGGCATGATCGCCGCTGGTAGGCGTGCGCCCGCCGAAACGCCACCCCTCTTCGCCGGGAACTATACCGGCCGGATCGTGTTGGCCACGGAGCCGCTGAGCGAGATCGAGGCGCGCTTGGGCGCCTTCACGGAGCTCGTGGCGACATCGATATCGCGAACCCAGGCCCAGGACGACCTCCGGCGCTTGGCGGATGAACAGGCGTCGTTGCGACGGGTGGCGACGCTGGTCGCCGAAGGCGCGCCGCCCGCCGACATCTTCAACGCCGTAGTCGGCGAGGTCGGGCGGATCCTCGGACTGGACCGGATCAAGTTGGTGCGCTACGAACCTGACGGGACTGCGACGGTGATCGGTGCCTCAGGTACTCACCCGTTCGCGGTTGGCACTAACTGGAAGCTTGACGGCCCGAGCGTGGCGGCGTCGGTGTTCGAAACTGGCCGTCAGGCGCGGCTCGACGACTACAGCGATCGCCCGGGGATGATCGCTTCGGCTGCCCGAGAGGGCGGGTTCAGGTCGGCCATCGGGGCGCCCGTCACCGTGGACGGCCGGGCGTGGGGAGCGGTCATCGCCATCTCGGTCGACCGGGACCCGATCCCGGAACGGTCGGAGGTCCGCCTGCGCCAGTTCACCGACTTGGTCGCCACGGCGGTGTCCAATGCGACGGCTCGTGCCGAGCTCATCGCGTCTCGCGCCCGCATCGTCACCGCGGGGGACGAGGCGCGTCGCAGGATCGAGCGCGACCTGCACGACGGTGCCCAACAGCGGCTGCTGGCATTGGGCCTCGACCTCCAACGTGTCCGTGCTTCGGTCCCGGATGACCAGCCAGGCACGCGTTTGGGCCTCGAACAGGTCGAGAGAGATCTCGAACTTGCCCTGGAGGAGGTACGCGAGATTTCCCGAGGTCTCCACCCGGCGTCGCTGGCCCGCGTCGGCCTGGCTCGGTCCCTGAGGGCGCTGGCGCGGGGGTCGCCGGTCCCCGTCGAAATAGACATCGACATCGTCGAGCGCCCGCCGGAACCAATAGAGATCGCCACCTACTACGTCGTGTCCGAAGTGCTCACGAACGCCATCAAGCACTCCCAGGCGTCGGCGATCTCCGTCCACATCACATGTGACCAAACCGGGCTGCGGGCCAGGCTGTCAGATGACGGCGTGGGCGGCGCCGAGGTTGGGGCCGGGTCGGGGCTCACGGGGTTGAGCGACCGGGTGGAGGCACTCGGTGGACGGTTCCACCTCGAGAGCCCGCCCGGAGGGGGCACGACCATCTTGATAGACCTTCCGATCGCCACATCCTGGCCAACGCCTTGACCAATGCCCAGGTTGCTGAAGGCTCGGTCGGCCGCCATAATGCGGCCATGCCGGAGAAGGGGCGCGCCGGGCTTATCGGTGTGGTCGTGCCCGTCGTCTACAACCTCTACTTTTCGGCGATCGTATCCGGGGTCGTCGAAGCGGCTTACGAGCACGAATTGGGGCTGGTGCTCTGGCCGACCCAGCACGAGCGTGGAAGCGAGGTCTCGCTGCTCGACCGCGTGAACAGCGGTGAGATCGATGGTGCGCTGATCGTCCTGCCTCAGCAGTCGAGCGAGGAACTGGTACGGCTCCTGGACGGCTCGTACCCCTTTGTTGTCGTCAACCCACGGCTGCCGCTTGACGGACGGATCCCCTGCGTTTCCGCCGCCCACCGGTCGGGGGCCGATCAAGCCATGGAGCACCTGCTGGCGCTGGGGCACCGCCGGATCGGGGCCATTACCGGGCCACCTGGGCGGGTGGCGACCGAAGAGCGCCGGAGCGGCTACAGGGCCGCACTTGACGCGGCCGGGATCGAGCGCGAGCCGGCCCTGGAGGTGGAGGCGGACTTCCAATTCGAGCCGGGGGCCGACGCGGCGGGCAGCCTGCTCGACCTCCCGGCGCCGCCAACGGCGATCTTCGCGTTCAGCGACTCGATTGCCATTGGTGCCATGGACGCGGCGCGAGAGCGAGGAGTCCGCGTGCCCGAGGACCTGTCCGTCGTCGGGTTCAACGACGAGCCGTTCGCGATGTTCGTGTCACCTCGCCTCACCACCGTTCGCCAACCCCTGGCCCAGATGGGACGGACCGCTGTCGGTCTCCTTCTCCGGCTTCTAGAGCCACCCCGTCCCGGGCCGTTACAGATCGAACTGCCCACGCGGCTCGTCGTCCGGGGGTCGACTGCGCCCCCCCACGAGATGGACCATTAGGGAGGTTGCACCCGTCAGCACCGCGACGCGCTAGCGGGCCTCGAGGAAGGTCAAGACGGCGAGGACCCGACGGTTCTCCTCTTGGGTCTCCACTAAGTCAAGCTTGGCGAAGATGCTCCGCACGTGCTTTTCGACCGCGCCTTCGCTGATGTACAGGCGGCGGGCGATGCCGCTATTGGACCAGCCCTCAGCTACCAGCTCGAGCACTTCCAGCTCCCGACCCGTGAGCGAAGCTAAGGGGTCGCGCCGGTTCCGCTGTGAGAGGAGCTCTTGAACGAGCGCCGGATCGATGACCGACCCGCCAAGAGCGATGCGCTCCAACGCGTCGACCACGTCCGCCACCTTCATGATCCTGTCCTTGAGCAGGTAACCGATCCCCTGACCGCCCTCGACCAGGTCGATGGCAGTCTCGAGTTCGACGTGCGCCGACAGCAAAAGGATGCCGACGGAAGGGAACTCGGCTCTGATGGCCCGGGCCGCATCGATGCCTTCAGACGTGCGCGTTGGTGGCATCCGGATATCGACAACCGCCAGATCTGGCGCGCCGGCCTTGACCAGTTCGGCCAAGGTCGCCGCGTCCTCGGCCTGACCGATCACGTCATAGCCGGCACCCTCCAACAGACGCGCCAGCCCTTCGCGCAGGAGCACGTCGTCGTCGGCCACGACGACCCGGCGCCTAACACCCTTCTCCGAAACGCTCAAGGCCATCCTGAGGGGGAGCCTAACGGGGGCAAGTAACACCGGCAACGGCCTTGAAACGCCACCAAGCGCTTTTCGACCTCACGAC
>JASHVH010000184.1 GCA_030039575.1 Acidimicrobiales bacterium
GCGGCAACGCAGCCGGGAAGGACCAGGGCCCGAGGCGGACAGGGCCGGCCTGGCCGCCACCTGACCGCAAGCACTGCAAACCCAGGTGCGCTTGATAGGCACTCGAATGCCTCCCCCGGCGTTGGCACGGGCGTTACCGCCTCATGGACAGGCACGGCTCAGGGCGCCGGCAAAACCGTTGTTGCTACCGAGGCCCCCGAAGTGAGCCTCTGGTCAACCATCCCACGAAAGTGTGACCAGAACCGCCCGACCAGAGCCGCCTATCGGCCCGCTCAGTCGAGCCCTATGGCCCCGGCCGGCCGAGCCGGCCAGTCACACGGCCGCCAGCAGGGCACCGACTCGAGCCGCGGTAGGCAAGCTCGGCAGTGCCCCCATGACAGTGGTGGCGAGGGCGCCGGCAGCGCCGCCGTACCGGACAGCGTCAGGGAGGGTCTCGCCGGACGCCAGAGCGGAGGCCAGGGCGCCGCAGAAGGCGTCACCGGCCGCGGTTGTATCGATCGCGTCCACGTCGTGGGCGGCCACGGTGACAAGCGCGTCGCCGGGCCTGGCTATGAGAGCGCCTCGGTCGCCCAGCGTAACGACCACGGCGCGACAACCACGGTCGAGAAGCCAGGCCGCCGCCGCCTCCGGCGTCGCCTGCCCGCTGATCGCCAGGGCTTCGGGCTCGTTCGGCAGGAGCACGTCCACCAGGGAGAGCAACTCCATGGGGGTGTGCGCTGGCGCCGGCGCCGGGTTGAGCAGGGTGATCGCCCCCTGCGCCCGGGCCATCGAAAGGGCGGCCAGTACCGTGCTCACGGGGATTTCCAGTTGGGCCAGCGCCACGGCCCCGGGGCGGAACAGGGCGCCGGCCTGGTCCACGTCTTCGGGCTTGAGATCGTGGTTGGCCCCGGGTGCGACGACGATGGTGTTCGTCCCGCCAGGTGCCACCGTTATCAGAGCGGTGCCGGTCGGCACCGCCTCCACCGTCCGCATGCGGGCCAGCGAAATTCCCTCGTCCGACAGGGCCCGTAGCAGTCGCTTGCCGGCGGGGTCATCCCCCACGCAACCGACCATGGTCACCTCGGCACCCTGGCGGGCTGCAGTTACGGCCTGGTTAAGGCCCTTGCCGCCCGGAGCGGCCAGGTACCCGTGACCGCTGACCGTTTCTCCGGGCTGCGGCAGCCGTTCGACGGTTATGACGTGGTCGAAGTTGAGGCTGCCGACTATCACTACCGGGCCCGTTACTACCGGGCCCGTTTGGCCTCGACTCGACGGCATCCCGGTAGATCTACCATGAAGCCGTGGACGTAGAGGTCGTGGTCGAGATCCCCAAGGGCACGCGCAACAAGTACGAGGCCGACCACGAGACGGGCGAGATCTGGTTAGACCGGATGCTTTTCACCTCTACCCGCTACCCCGAGGACTACGGCTTCGTCCCGGGGACCTTGGCCGCCGACGGCGACCCCCTGGACGCGCTGGTAGTGCTCGAGGAACCAACGTTCCCGGGTTGCCACGTCAGGGCACGGCCTGTCGGGGTGTACTTGATGAGCGACGAGCACGGCGACGACGCCAAGTTGCTGTGCGTCACGGCCAGCGACCCTCGTCAAGCCGAAGTGCAGGACCTGGACGACCTGCCTCCGTACGACCTCGAAGAAATCGCGCACTTCTTCGCCATCTACAAATCGCTGGAGCCGGGCAAACGGACCACGCCGGTTGGCTGGCGCGACCGCAAGGCAGCGGAAGAGATTTTGCGCGACGCCCGCCAGCGTTACCTGGACCAGCAGGAGGGCTAGGCCGCCAGGCCGCCTGGCGCTCGGGCGCCGGCCCGGCTACCTGGACCTGCACACCGGCTGACCTGCTCGGCGGCGGGTGCTCAGACGCCGACCAGCTCCGCCACAATGTCGAACGCCTGGCCCACCGTGCTCAACTTGCTCGGGTCGACGTCAGGGAGGCGGATGGAAAACGCGTCGTTGAGGGCCAGCGTGATCTCTACTACGGCCAGGCTGTCGGCGTCCAGGTCCTCTGCCCACCGCGCCTCCGGCTTGACCAGGTCGGGGTCGACGTCAAGTACTTCGGCCACGCAGCCCTGGAAAGTCGCGAAGGCCTCGTCTCGGCTCATGTTCTTCCCCTCCATCGAGACAGAGGCTAGCCGAGCCGTCGATTGGCTGAAGAATCCCCACTATCGTGGCGCTCCGTGCCAGCACTTCTGGAAGGAAAGCGCATCCTGGTCACAGGCGTGCTGACGGACGACTCGATTGCGTACGGCGTGGCCGAACTGGCCCAGCAAGAAGGCGCCGAACTGGTGTTGACCAACTTCGGCCGCGCTCTCTCGCTGACCAAGAGGGTGGCCAAGCACTTGCCGGTACTGCCGGACGTGCTCGAGCTCGACGTAACCGTGCCGGCGCATATAGAAGCGGTCGCCGCCGACCTCCAGCAGCGGTGGGGCGGTCTAGATGGCCTGCTCCACTCCATTGCCTTTGCGCCCCCTTCGTGCCTGGGTGGCGGTTTTCTGGAGGCTCCCTGGGAGGACGTGTCCGTGGCCCTGCACGTCTCGGCCTATTCGCTCAAAGCGCTGTCCGCCGGCCTGCTCCCCCTGTTCGAGACGGCCGGGGGCGGGTCCATCGTCGGCCTCGATTTCGACAATACCGTCGCCTGGCCTGGCTACGACTGGATGGGGGTGGCCAAGTCGGCCTTCGAGTCCACCGCTCGCTACCTGGCCCGCGACCTCGGCCCACACCACGTCCGGGTCAACCTGGTGGCCGCCGGCCCCATACGGACCATTGCCGCCAGGGCCATACCGGGCATCGAGCGCTTCGAGGACGTCTGGGGCGAGCGAGCGCCCCTCGGGTGGGACACGAGCGATTCGAGCGCCGTGGCCAAAGCGTGTGTGGCCCTGCTCTCCGACCTCTTCCCGCTCACCACCGGCGAGATGGTCCATGTAGACGGCGGTTATCACGCCATGGGGGTGTAGGTGGGAGACCAACAGGGGCGAGTGGTGCTGGTCACGGGGGGCAACCGCGGCATCGGTCTGGCAGTGGCGACGGCGTTCGCCGCCGGAGGCGACCGGGTGGCGGTGACGACGCGCTCGGGACCGGTGGAAGGCTTCTTCAGCGTGCCCTGCGACGTCACCGACAATGAGTCGGTCGACAAGGCCGTCGGTACGGTCGAAAACGAGCTCGGCCCGATCCAAGTGCTGGTCGCCAACGCCGGGATAATTGACGACAAGCTCCTGCTCCAGATGGACGAGGAGTCTTTTGGGCGAGTGGTCGACACCAACCTGATGGGCTCGTTCCGCGTGGTGCGGCGCGCCCTGCCCAAGATGCTCCGCACCCGCAAAGGCCGGGTGGTCCTCGTCTCATCGGTGGTGGCACTGTCGGGTTCGGCCGGGCAAGCCAACTATGCCGCCTCTAAAGCGGGCTTGATCGGCTTCGCCCGCAGCCTGGCCAGGGAGGTCGGCGGCCGCAACGTGACCGTAAACGTGGTGGCGCCCGGGTTTATCGAAACCGACATGACGGCACGGCTGGGCGAGGAGCGCCAAGCAGAGGTGCGCGCCCAGGTCCCCCTGCGCCGGTTCGGCTCGCCCGAAGAGGTTGCCGGGGTCGTCTATTGGCTCTCGTCGGACAGCGCCGGCTACGTGACGGGCGCCGTGGTGCCGGTCGACGGTGGTCTAGGGATGGGGCATTGAGCGGCGCTACGGGTGAGCACCAGCTCCCGGCGCCCACCGAAGTGCTCCCGCACCGCCCTCCGTTCCTCTTCGTCGACGAGGTGACCGCGATAGTCCCCGGCGTCAGTGCGACAGGGGTGTGGAAGTTGACGGGCCGGGAGCCTTTCTTCCAGGGTCATTTCCCGGGCCGTCCCACGCTGCCCGGGGTGCTCATGGTCGAAGCCATGGCCCAGCTGGGCGGGATCGCAGTGCTGAGCGACCCCCGTTTCCGCGGCTACCTGCCCCTTTTCGGAGGGATCGACAAGGCGCGCTTCCGGCGTCAGGTCGGGCCGGGGGACACTCTCGAGATGACGGTCGAGCTCGACCAGCTGGGATCGACGGCTGGGAAAGGCCATGGCACGGCCACCGTGGAGGGGAAAGTAGCGGCAACGGCATCGATGCTGTTCGTGATGGCCCGGCCTTAGACGGGCCTGGTCACCGCCATTGTGAGCAACGGTTGAGCACCGTGAAATTACGCCGCCCCAGGCTTTCATCGCGTCGTCACCCTGAGTTAACCGAAAGTTTGGATGTTCGTCAGCTGACTTGCCGACACTGTGGAAATCAGGACTAACCAGCAGTTGTTCCAGGCGGCGTTGCCCTCGACCGGCCGGCGGGGAGAACCCGGCGAACCTCAGCCCGAAGGCCCGCGGCCCAAAGTGGGCACGGCTGTGCTGGTGGCGCATGCCCTTGGGGCTGACGCCATCCCGGTCGACCTGGAAAGCGCCGGGTTCGAGGTCGTGGTAGCCACCGATGGCGAGACGGCCTTTTCGGCCGTCTGGTCCGGGAGAGTTGATATCGCCATCGTGGACGGCCGCTTCGAAGGGGACGGCCTGGCCTTCTGCGCAGACGTCTGGACGGAGCACCCGGGGTTCCCCGTGCTCCTGATCGGGCCGAACGACGAGAACCTCGTGACGAAGGCGCTCACCTCGGGGGCTGATGACTACCTGGCGCTGCCACTGCGCCCGGCTGAACTAGTGGCGCGCGTCAGGGCCGTCCTCCGGCGGGCACCTCACTGGGTCGGTGACGGGGCCCACCATGAGCCCGCCGTCCGCGTCGGCGATGTGCGCCTGGACCCAGAGAGCCACGAGG
Organism: Acidimicrobiales bacterium; assembly: GCA_030039575.1. GTDB lineage: Bacteria > Actinomycetota > Acidimicrobiia > Acidimicrobiales > Palsa-688 > Fen-671. The sequence continues at coordinate 4,772 of JASHVH010000184.1, forward strand.
TCACCTTGCGGTCGGTACGGCTGCACCTGCCGCTCCGTGAGTTCGAGTTGCTGCGGCTGCTGATGGAGAACGCCGGCATTGTCCTGCCTCGGGCCACTCTCTTGAACCGCCTTTGGGGCCCTTCGATGCCGCTCGAGAGCACGAGCCTCGAAGTCCACATCAGGCGTTTGCGGGCCAAACTCGAGGACGACCCGGCCGGCCCCAGGCGTATACAAACGGTCCGCGGTATCGGCTATCGTTATCAAGCCGAGCGCTGACCGGGCGGGCTCAGGCGAATACAAACGGTCACTGTTCGAAGCTACCGTTGTCAAGTCAAAGCGTTGAGGCTCGTCAGAGTTCATCGCTTGCGGCTTTAGTTGTTGCCTTCCGTTAACCGTCCGTTCAACTGGCTGCCGTAATCTTTTCCGGCTGTGGGACGAGCGCACGGCTGTCTGCTATTTGTGTAATTGAAACTATGAGCACGCCTACCCCGTCGTCTGTTCCGTCTGAAAATATGCTCACGGTCGATGTCGATAAACCCACGGAAAGTGTTGCCCCAGTGGTGGCGGCGATGCAGGCGCGGGATCTTTCCCTTGGTTTCGGTTCGGCCACGATCCTCTCCGACATAGACGTCGACATAGCCAAAGGGGAGATCACTGCCCTAATCGGCCCGACAGGGTCAGGCAAGACCACCTTCCTACGCTCCCTCAATCGTATGAACGACAAGGTGAGCAAACATTGGCACCGGGGTGAGGTCCTGCTGGACGGGTCCAGCATCTACGCCCCGGGGGTCCAGCTCATGACCCTGCGGCGACGCGTCGGCATGATGTTCCAGCGGCCGAACCCGTTCCCGATGTCGATCGCGGAGAACGTGCTATCCGGGGTAAAAGCGCACAGGATTGCCAGCAAACAGCACTACAGGCAGATCGTCGAGACCAGGTTGCGCGAAGTGGGCCTGTTCGATGCCGTCGCCAACCGGCTTGGGGCTTCGCCTTTCTCGCTTTCGGGTGGCCAGCAGCAGTTGTTATGTCTGGCTCGTGCCCTGGCGGTAGGGCCTGACATCTTGCTCCTCGACGAGCCCACCTCCTCGCTCGACCCCATTTCGACCGAGAACATCGAGGAATTGATCCGCAGCCTCGTACCCGCGTTGACGATCATCATCGTTACGCATAACCTGGGGCAGGCGGCTCGGGTCTCGGACCGCACGATGTTCTTTTACCAAGGCAAACTGGTGGAGACGGGCCCAACCAGCCAAATTTTCGAAGACCCAAAGGAGCCTGAAACGGCCCGCTACGTCAGCGGCCGTATGGGTTAACGAACTGCCCGGGTTTACGGCGCCGGGCAGCAATTCAGAGCGGGTGACGCCGCACCCGCTAAGGCAAAAATACCCCTTTGGGAGCGCGCGGCTTCGAAAGGACCGGAAGCGGGGATATGCCGTTGGCCGGATTTATAAACGAAATGCAAAAGGCATTCTTCAAAACCACCCCAGGAGGAAAATCCCCCCAATGTTCAGTGCAAGAAGTTCCAGCCGAAAGGCCGCACGTGGAGCGGCGGTCGCCGCCGGGTTGTTGGCCGCGGTCACCACGACTGCTACAACGATCGTGCCTGCGTCGGCGGCGACCCGCCATGCCAACGTCACCGTGAGCGAGACCCCGCCCAAGGGGTCGGTCAACATCTTCGAGACGGGCAGCACGCTCCTGTACCCGCTCGTCCAGCTATGGTCGGCCGCCTACCACAAGGAATACCCGAACATCAAGATCGTGCCATCGGGCACGGGTTCAGGCACGGGCATTTCGGACGCGGCCGACGGCATCGTCGACATCGGTGCGTCGGACGCCTACCTGTCGAGCTCCCAGGTCTCGGAACACCCCGGGCTCAAGAACATTGCTCTGGCTATTTCGGCTCAGCAGGTCAACTACAACGTGCCCGGCCTCAACAAGGTCCACCTCAAGTTCAGCGGCCAGGTACTGGCCGAGATCTATGAGGGCAAGATCACCACTTGGAACGACCCCGCCATCGCCGCGCTCAACCCGGGCGTCAACCTGCCGGCCGACAAGATCATCGCCCTCCACCGCAGTGACTCGAGCGGTGACACCTTCCTGTTCAGCTCGTTCCTGTCGGCCGCCGACCCGAACGGCTGGGGCACGAACATCGGCTACGGCACCAGCATCGGCTTCCCGTCCATCTCGAACGCTCTCGGTGAAACGGGCAACGGCGGGATGGTGACCGGGTGCGCCGCCACCCCGGGCTGCATCGCTTATATCGGCATCAGCTACCTGGGCAAAACGCAGGCCGACGGGCTGGGCGAAGCCATGCTGGAGAACAAGTCGGGCAAGTTCCTGCTGCCCGACGCCACTACCATGACGGCCGAGGCCAAGCAGCTGGAGAAGAAGACCCCCGCCGATGAGACCCTCTCGATGATCTACGACAGCGCCCCGGGCGGCTACCCGATCGTCAACTACGAGTACGCCATCATCCCCCCGAAGGAGCTAAACAATGAGCACGCTGAGGCTGTTAAAGCCTTCCTGGCCTGGGCGGTCGACCCGAAGGGCGGCAGCGCCAGCAGCTTCCTGAGCCAGGTCGGCTTCCAGCCCCTGACCCCGGCCGTCGAAGCGCTCTCACTGGCTCAGATCGCTCAAATCCAGGGCTAACACCACCAACCGCCAACAAGGAAAGAGGAGCACCGTCTGATGGCTGTGGCCACCCCCGGCCAGGTGCCGTCTGTCCCGGTCGAGCCCGCGCTCTCCCTCCATGAGGGGGCGCGCGGGCGGTGGCCGTCGTGGGCACAACCAATCGTCAAACGCATATCCGACCACGGGTTGCGCTGGTGGACCGGCTTTGCCGCCCTTCTCCCGCTCGCCGCCCTTGTCGCCATCATCGCCGTACTTGCCGTAAAGGCCTTGCCGGCTATCAAGTACAACGGGGCCGGCTTCCTCTTCCGCACCACGTGGCGGCCGGGCAATACCTATGCGAACCCGGTGAGGACCGACGGTGTCCTGCACCCGGTCGGTGTCAGCTACGGCGCCTGGCCCCTCATCGTCGGCACGGTCGAGAGTTCGGCCATCGCCGTCGCCTTCGCTGTACCCGTGTCCGTCCTGGCCGCTTTGGCCGTCGTCGAGAAGTTGCCCCGGCGGCTTTCCAACGCTTTCGGCCTCTTCCTGGAGGTCTTGGCCGGCATCCCGAGCGTCGTGTTCGGCCTCTGGGGCTTCGTCACTTTCGGGCCGATTATTGCCCGCGACGTCGCGCCCATCTTTGCCAAACACTTCCCGGATATACCGGTGCTCGATTTTTTCCGCGGTGACACCGGCTCGGGGGAGGGCCTGCTCACCGCCAGTCTCGTCCTGGCCATAATGATCGTGCCGATCGTGGCGGCCACTACTCGCGACCTGCTCCGCTCGGTCCCCCGCCTGCCCAAAGAGGGGGCGCTGGCGCTCGGGATGAACGATTGGGAGGTGGCCCGAAAGGTCAGCCTGCCGTGGGTACGGGCCGGGATCATAGGCGCTTCGGTCCTTGGGCTGGCCCGGGCGCTCGGCGAGACGATCGCCGTTGCCATGGTCTCGGGAGCAGTCCTGGGCACCGTACCGACCAACCTTTACCTGCCGTTCGGCACCATCGCCGCCACTATCGTCAGCCAGTTGGACGGCGCTCTTTCTGATGGGACCGGCTTTGCCGTCGAAACGCTGGCGGAGTTCGCCCTCGTACTGGCCGCAATAACTCTGCTGGCTAATATCGGGGCCCGGATGTTGGTCCGCCGGGTAGCGGGGACGGCCCTACCTGTAGGGCGAGGGGTGTAATTGCCATGACGGTCGCCGCTGTTCCAGCTACGCCCGAGGTCCTGGACCTCTACGGCCGGCCCTCGATCGTCCGGCGGGTGGCCAGTTGGGCCGGGTGGGGGATATCCATGTTGGCCGTGCTCACAATTGCGGCCCCCCTTATCTGGGTACTTTATGGGGTAGTAAGCCGTGCCCTTCCCGTATGGCGCTGGAGCGTGCTCACTCAATTAGGCACCGGGACAGGGGGCGGCCTGGCCAATGAAATAGTGGGCACGCTGGTCATCGTGGCGGGCGTGGGCATCCTGGCCGGCGTGGTCGGGGTGTCGTCAGGCATTTACCTGTCGGAGTACGCTCATGGGCGTCTAGGGTCGATATTAAGAGGCGGCTCGGAGGTACTGGCCGGCATCCCGTCGATCGTTCTCGGGTATGTCGGTTTCATTGCGCTGGCGGTAGCCCTGCACTGGCAGTTCTCCTTAGCGGGCGCGCTGATCGCGCTGACGGCACTGACGGTCCCGTACATAGCCAAAGCCACCGAATCCTCGTTACGCCAGGTCCCCACCGCGTACAGAGAAGGCGCCGACGCTTTAGGCATGAGCCCGCCGTACACGATGCGCCGCATCGTCTTCAAGGCCGCCCTCCCGGGCATAACGACCGGGTGGCTGGTCGCCCTGGCCATCGCCATTGGTGAGACGGCCCCGCTGCTTTACACGGCGGGTTTCAGTAACAGCATGCCCAGCCTTTCGTTGACGCACTCCCCCATCAGTTACCTGACCTACGCCGTTTGGGAGTTTTACAACTACCCGTCGAACACCTTCGTGCACCTCTCGTACGACGCGGCTCTCATCCTGGTAGTGCTGGTATTGCTGCTCATAATCACCGCTCGGTTGATCGTCTCGTTCACCCAGAAGTACACCGAGACAAACTGAGGGCGTACAGCCGGCGCTTCAAGATCCTCTGCGCCGGCGTAGCCCTCGCCGGCGGTTCAGCTCTGCTCAGTTAGCTCGGAGGCGTGGTCAAACCCAGGGGGGAGCTCGCGCCGGGCAATAACGTGCACGTCGATGCCGAGGTCGCCGGCTCGGCGAATTATCCTGCGGACGATGGGCCCACCGCCCATCATCTCCTGCCAACGGCTCCGCTGGCTCGAACCCAGGACTATTTGGGTTATCTGGTTTTCCTGCGCGAAATCCGTAATGGCCTGCGCCGGGTCGGAGTTGGAGACTTCGTACCATTTGGCCCCTAGGTCGCTCACCAGTGTGCGCAGTGACTCGAAGCCGGTCTTGTCCTTGGTGGGGCTGGCGTCCCCCGAAATGACGTGGATAACGCTCAGCTCGCCTTTGGCCCGGGCCGATAATCGGGCCGCTCGGCGCAAAAGCACGTCGGTCCCTGGCGCACCGGTCACAGCCACGAGGATGCGTTCTCTCGTTTCCCACAGGCGTTTTTCCCGGTGGCGGCGAAGGTGCTCGAGGAGTTCCTCTTCGGTTTCGTCTGCCAGGAAGCGCAGTGCCAGTTCGCGGAGGGCGATCAGGTTGTCGGTCTGGAAAAAGTGGGAAAGCGCATAAGGGATTTTCTCGGGCGGGTAAATGTTGCCGTGCAGCATCCGCCGGCGCAGCTGCTCCGGTGAGGAGTCCACCAGCTCGATCTGGTTGGCCTTGCGTACCACCCAGTCCGGTACCCGCTCACGCACCTTTGCCCCTGTCATCTGCTCGACGGCATCGGCCAGGCTCTCGACGTGCTGGATGTTCAGGGTGGTAATGACGTCGATGCCTGCGTCGAGCAGCTCGAGCACGTCCTCCCAGCGTTTTGCGTGCCGGCCCGAGCCAGGGACGTTCGTATGCGCTAATTCGTCGACCAGGGCCACCTTCGGGTGCCGAGCCAGGACGGCATCGAGGTCCATCTCCTCGAACTGCGCCCCTCGGTACTCCACCTTCTTTCGGGGCACAATTTCGAAACCCTCCAGGAGCGCCTCTGTGAGGGGGCGCTTGTGGGCCTCCACGAACCCGACAACGACGTCCGTGCCCCGCTCCAAACGACGCTTTCCCTCGTTCAGCATGTCGTAGGTCTTGCCTACCCCGGCCACCGCGCCGAGGTAGATGCGGAAATGGCCGGCCGCCTCGACCACAGAATCGGCGTCGCCTTCGTCGGGGAACGTCACCGGAGCCCGGGCCGGCGGTTCGATGACGGGTGCAGTCATGTCTGGCCCAGCCGCACCCGGCCGAGCCGGTCCCGGTCCAGCCGGCCCCGGTCCAACCGGATTGGGCCCGGAGCCTGGTCGGTCCTCTTCGAGCACCTCGCCGGCTTCACTCAACGGCGTCACTCTCCCGCACCGTCAGCACGTAACCGATACCCGGGGAAGTCTTGATCGTGACGCCGGCGTCCGTCCCCAGCTTCTGGCGCAACCGGTGCACGTAAGCATGCAGGTACTGGGCCTCCTTGGAGTACCCACGGCCCCACACCTCGGCCAGGATCATTTGTCGCGTGCAGGTCTTGCCG
>JASHVH010000185.1 GCA_030039575.1 Acidimicrobiales bacterium
GCTCATTGAGCTGAACCGCGGGCGCCCCGTCGGTGACGTGGAGAGCTTGGTCCTGGACACGGCGATGCGGGTGCTCGACCAACGGACGGCACCGGGGGAGGCCACCCTCTGGCACCTGGTGAAGCTCCTGGACGAGGGCTCACCTGAGCTCGAAGACGTCACCTTGTCGAGGGGCGACGAGGCTGCTTACCGCCGCGCCGTCGACCCTTTGCAAGGTTCAGTCATGGCGCTGGCGCGCGGTGCCCTCGGGGAGACTTTCTCCGGCCGCACGACGGTGCGGCTCGACCTTTCGCGCCCGCTGTGCGTCGACATATCGGGCATTCCCGAGACCGATATGAAGCTCCAGGCTGCGGTGCTGCTGGCCTGTTGGGCCGAGGGCTTCGCCGGCATCGAGGCCGCCCAGGCCCTGGCGGAAGCGGGGACGAGCCCTGAGGTGCACCGCTTCGTCGTGATCGACGAGCTGTGGCGCGTGCTGCAGGCGGCGAAGGGCATGGTGGCGAGGGTGGACGCCCTCACCCGCCTCAATCGCACCCGGGGCGTCGGCCAGGCGCTCATCACCCACACGCTTTCGGACATGCTGGCCCTGGCCGACGAGGAGGACCGCCAAAGAGCGGTCGGTTTCGCCGAGCGGGCCGGCTACATGGTGCTCGGCGGTTTGCCCGCCAGGGAGATACCGATGCTTGCCCAGATAGTTCAGCTATCGCGTGCCGAGGCCGCCCTCCTGGCCGACTGGTCGGCGCCCAGCTCATGGAACCCTAAGACCGGCGCAGAGGAGAAGCCGCCCGGCCTCGGCAAGTTCTTGGTGAAGGTGGGAGGACGGCCAGGTATCCCGGTCGAAGTAGAGCTCACGCCGAGCGAGATGGCCCTTCACGACACCAACGCCCGTTGGAGGGAGGCAATGAGCAGGTGAGTTACCAGGAACCGCGCCGCGCGGGAGCGGGCAACTCCGAGGGGCATTGGGCCCGGCGCGATGAGGTGCCGCCCGAGATGGTGGCCAAAGCGGCCGACCTCCTGAGCATCGGCGATGGGCTTGGCTCGTTTTTAGTAAGCCGAGGCAGCGGGCGGGTTGAAAGGCCAGAGCGCAGCCGGGATCTGCACCTCGCCGTAATGAAGATGGTCGGCGGCCGGCGGGGCAAGGAGGTCGTGAGAGTGCCGTTGGACGTGCCCGCGGGCGTGCTCGGCGGGCCGCTCTGCGAGAGTGCCGCCGTCGAGGGGATGTCCGCGTTGGTACGTAGAGGCCAGGTGGTCCTCCCGCACCAGGCGCTCGGAGGGACGGGGGTGGTGGGCGCAGGCCCCATCTCGCAGGTGGACGAACTGCCGGCGCACGTGGCAGAGCCCGTTATCGCCCATCGGGGACCTCGGGGTTACCCGGCCGCGCCGCGCCCGGTGCGTAGGGAGAGGCGGGCACTTTCCGGGGCAGTGGCAGGTGCCGTGGCGGCCGGGATTTGCTTCGCCGGCGGTGCTGTCCTCCGAGGCGGCCCGGGGGCTTCGGTGCCGGCCGCAGCCCGGCTCGGCCGCTCCGCGGCGCAGGCGTGGCTGTCGGGCCAGCGCTTCTCCGGGCCAACGCGTGGGGATGTTGGCGCTCTGCTCGACCGGCGAGGCCCGGCGCTGACGGGGCACCTGGAGCCGGCGGGGTCGTGGTCAACGCCGGGCCTTTTGAGCCAGCAGTTCGTAGTCAGTAGCCCTGCCGGCACCTTTGGGCTCAGTGTCGTCGTGTACAAGGGCTACATCGTCTACCCGCCGACCCCTAGCCCGCTGCCTTTCGTTGAACCCCCTGGCGCCCAGGTGCCCGAGACGGGCACGTGGGTCAAGACCGACGTAGCCCGTTCCGTCGAAAATTGGGCAAGCGCCACCTTCGCTCCCACGGGGGCGCTGCGCCCGGCGAACCTCGCCTTGTCCGGCGCAGCCCAGGTGCTCGACGAGTGGAGGCCGCGCTCAGGGGCGAGCCTGGTCGCCCGGGTACAGGTCCCCCTCGCGAGCACGGACGGCTTTGCCGCCTACGGGGCGCGCCAGGCGCTGATAGCCGCCCGGCAGGCGGTCCTGGCCGGCCGCCTAGCGGCGGAGGGAAGTGCTGCACGGCTGAGGCTGGCCGAAGAACAAGCCGCGGCCGACGACACGGCGGCGCAGCAAAAGGTACAGGTTGCGAGTGCCGGAGCCCCGGTGCCGAAGGCGGCCGCGGCCGTTCAGGGTACGGCGACCAGCGAACCGGGACCGGTCACGAAGGCCGAGGACGTTTTCCGGGCGGCCGAAGACCACTTGGCGGCGGCCGAGAGGCAGGAGACCTCGGCTCAGCGCCAGCTAAGGCTTGCACAAGCACGACCTATGTCCTTGAGCGGAGTGTACGACGTGGCTTTCGACCGCCACGGCAACATTGCCGCCTGGGCGCCGGCCGAGTACGGTGCCTGACCCGGGGAGCTCGCCCGTTCGTTCGTTGTAGGTCCTGGCGGTGGGCCAGTCAGGACTCGCTTGCTGTGGCGGCCGTCTGGGCTTCCTCGACAGCCTCGTCGGAAACATCGTGCGTCTCCGAGGTGCCGCCCAGCTCGGTGAGCCTGTCAGCCACGAGTTTGGCTTCAGAAACGGGAGCCAAAACGCCGACAGCGGCCTTGCCCCCTTCCAGCTCGCTGCTGAGCCGGTCCCGGTCAGCCTCGTTCAAGCCCAGGTTCTTGTGGTGAAGCGCGCCCAGCAGGCCACCCCCGATCACGCCGGCCGCCAGCCCGACCGGGGTAACCAGCGCGACGACGGCGCCGATCCCGGCACCCTTGCCCCAACTACGTTTGCCGACCTTGTCTGCCTTGAGCTTGCCGTTGTCGTCCAGGACCAGGACACCGACGGCATCGCCCTTCGTCACCCCGGATTCCTTCAGGGAGGTGGCTGCCGCGTCGGCGGACGCCTCGTCGTTGAAAATCGCCAAGACGACCGTGTGATTAGCCATGAGTACTGTCCTCTCTCGTAAACCAGGCACGCTAGCTGCGCCTGAGCCCTCTTCATGATGTCAGGCTGCGGCGAGTGGGGTCACCACCCTGGAGGGGTGATTGACCGCACCCGCGTCGCCTGGACTAGGAAATTGGGAGATGCCGCCAGAAGACCAGATATTGCAGGCGGCCAGTCGCCTGTTCGGTTACCGGTCGCTCCGGCCGGGCCAGCGCGAAGCCATCCAGAGCGTGCTCGATGGGCACGACACCCTGGCCGTTATGCCCACAGCCGGCGGCAAGTCTGCCATCTACGAGCTATCCGGGCCCTTGCTATCAGGCCCAACCGTGGTGATCTCGCCTCTCATTGCCCTACAGCGAGACCAGCTGGCGACCCTGGAAGCGGGAGGGAAAATGACAGCGGTCGTCCTTAACTCCGCGGGGACGGCGCGAGAGCGACAGCACGCCATGGACCAGCTTTCTCTCGATGGACGCTCTCCCGACTTCGTCTTCCTTGCCCCGGAGCAGCTGGCCAATGGCGACGTGCTGCATCGGCTGGGCCGGCTCCGCCCGGTCCTGTTGGCGGTCGACGAGGCGCACCTGGTGAGCCGGTGGGGCCCCGACTTCCGCCCCGACTACCTGCGGATCGGCCCGGCGCTCGAGCACCTGGGCCACCCCGTAGTATTGGCCGTCACCGCCACCGCGGCCCCGCCGGTGCGCGACGAGATCGTGCGAAGGCTCAAGATGCGAGACCCGGCCGTCCTGGTCCGAGGCTTCAGCCGCGACAACATCGACCTGGCCGTCCATGGGTACTTCACTGGCGAAAGCCACAAGCTCGAAGTGCTGCGAGACGACGTGATCGAGGCAGTACGGGGCCGGGGCCATGGCATCGTGTACGGCGCCACTCATCACCGGGTCGAAACGGTGGCGGCCAACCTGTCGGCCCACGGTCTGCGGGCGGCCGCTTACCACGCCGGGCTACCCGGCACGGAGCGCACCCAAGTCGAGCAACAGTTCCACGGGGACGAGCTCGATGTAGTGGTCGCCACCATTGCCTTCGGCATGGGGATCGACAAGCCCGACGTCCGGTGGGTTTTCCATGCCGACGTCTCCGGTTCGCTCGACGAGTACTACCAGGAGTTCGGTCGGGCTGGACGAGACGGCGCCCCTGCGGAGGCGGTGCTGTACTTCCGTGCCGAGGACTTGGCGTTGCCTCGGAGGTACGCGGCGACCACGGGACCAAGCCGAGCGGCTCTGCAAGCCGTGGCGGCCACGTTGGCGTCGGCTAACAGCCCCATGACGCTCAACGACGTCCGGGACAGATCTGGGCTGTCCAGGCAGCGGGCTGAGGCCGCGGCCATGGCCTTGGCGGATGCCGGAAGAGTAGCCATAGATGCTGAAGGCGTCGTGACCATTACGGGGGATATGACGGACGCGGTAACAGAGGCCGACGAACTGGTGCGTACAAGGCGAGTCGTCGAGCGCGCTCGCACCGAGACGATGGAGGCATATGCCTACGAGGTTGGTTGCCGCTGGAGGTTCTTGCTCGAGTACTTCGGCGAGCCGGCAGAGCAGAGGTGCGGGCACTGCGACAACGACCGACGCGCCGACGCGGCCGCGGGCGAGGCGCCCGGTTCACGTTCATTTGCTCGAGGGAGCCGAGTGCGGCACCCCGTCTTCGGAGAAGGCGAGGTCATCGGCTACGCCGGCAACCGGATCCTGGTCGCCTTTGACCAAGCAGGGTACAAGCGCCTGGACTTGGGGCTGGTGACCGAGGGTGACGTGCTGGAGGAAGTGCGCTAGCGGACCTTCCCGCTCGCTGAGGTCGCCGAGGCGCACCGCGTCAGCGAGGGCGGTCATGGGCGCGGGAAGCTGGTGCTGCTGGTCGGTTGACCCGGGGTCGTCCCGGCACTGCAAGCCCGGGGGACCTGCTCGTCATCAGGGCTCCCCGCCCGGCTCACTGGCCGTACGAGGAAGCACGGGACTAAGGGCCCCGGCGCAAGCCGGCCCAGCTGGCTAACATGCACCGCTGCTACCCCGAACAAGGAGGACTACACCGTGGCCAAGGCCGACGAGCTCTTCGTTTACATCGGCACGTACCGAGACGAAATGGCGGCGCGTGCAGACTATGAAATTGTGAAGGACCTGCACGCCGAGGGGGTCGTGGGCAGCTATGACGCCGCAGTGATCACCAAAGACCAGAACGGCAAGGTCCACGTCAACAAGGACGAAATGGCGACTCGCCATGGGGGCTGGGGTGGAGCGGCGGCCGGCGCCGTCGTCGGCATCCTGTTCCCACCCTCCATTATCGCCACCACCTTGGTCGGCGCAGCCGTGGGCGGGGTGAGTGGCCACCTCTGGCGAGGCCTGTCCCGTTCGGATGTCAAGGAATTCGGCGACCTGATCGACGAGGGCCAGGCCGCCCTCCTCATCGTCGGGGCGAGCACGGTCCTCGAGGCTGTGAACCAGGCGGGGTTGAAGGCTGAAAAGCAAGTCACCAAAGACGTCCAAAACGTGAGCCAAAAAGACGTTGACCAAGCGATCCAGGAGGCCTCAAAGGAAGCCCACTGACCCGAGGCTCTGGGGTTCAGGGCTCAGACGTCGGGGAGGCGATCATCCTCGGCGGTTCGCGCCCAGATATTGGACCAGTTGGTCCACCACCTCGCGTGCGTCGTCCTCAATACCGTAGATAAACGTGGACTTGCGTCTGCGCAACACCGGGAGCCCCAGCGCGTACAACCCGGGCGCGTCGACGACGCCCCCATCGTGACGCAGTTGACCTTTCTGATCAAGAACGGGCACGTCGAGCCATTGGTAATCGGGGCGGAAGCCGGTCGCCCACATGACCGAGCGGATTTCACCACTGCGGAGGTCAAGCTGCAACCGGGCTGCCTCCGGCACCCGGGTCGGCGCCAGGCGCTCGGGAGCACTCACCTCGGCGTCGCGCCCATGATCAATGGCCCATGCGTCGAAGGTGTCGAGCAGGCGACCCATTTTGAGGTCGGCGAGAGTAAACATATTGCGCAGGCCGCCCGAGAACAGGGCGCGGCCATCACGCAGGTCTGCCCAGCGGCCGACCAGTTCTGCGCCCATGGCAGTGAGCGCGTTCAAGTCGAGCGTGTCCCGCTCAGCTGTGCCAACGAGCTGGGGCGAGGGAAGCCGTCTGGCCCGGGTCAGGTCGTCGATGTCGTCGTAACGCTGGTCCCAGATGCCTGAGGCGTCCATCCACCACAGCACATCACGCCC
>JASHVH010000186.1 GCA_030039575.1 Acidimicrobiales bacterium
CCGCCCGCCCGTCGTGGCCCGACGTTGGCGGCGCCCCACCTGAACTGAGGGCGGCGACAAAGGCCTCCCACTGGCGGACGTAAGAGGCCGTATAGCGCTCGATGAAAAAGTAAGGCAGGGTGGCCAGTTTCGTCCCACTGGCATCGCGCGTCAGGGCGGTGTTGGCCAAGGGGTTCTGGGACGCGGCGAGCCCCTCGCCGCCCAGCACCTCCACCCGTTGGTCGTAGCCGTAGGTGGCTCGCCGGCTGTTGTCGATCACCGTGAGGCACTCGTTCTCGTGCCAAAGGGTGACGACGGCGGTGTCGACGTCGCCCAACTCCGCCAACTCGGGTACGACCCGCACGGCCCCCGCCGCGTGCACCTGGACGACCTCGCTGCCGACGACGTAGCGCGCCATGTCGAAATCGTGGATGGTCATGTCCAGGAAGATCCCCCCGGAGGTCCGGGCATAGGCCATGGGGGGAGGGCCCGGGTCACGGCTGGTTATGCGCACGACGTGGGGCAGGCCAACGGCACCGCTCGCCACTGCGTCGCGGACCGCGCCGTGCGAGACGTCGAAACGCCGGTTGAACCCGACCATCAACTGGGCGCCGGTGCGGGCCACTACGTCCAGCGCTTTGTCGACCTCCGCCAGGTCGAGCGAAATGGGCTTCTCACAAAATATGGCTTTCCCCACCTCGGCGGCGGCAATGATAAGGGCCACGTGGGTGTCGGTGGGCGCGCAGATAGCGACCGCGTCTATGGCCGGGTCGCCAATCAGTACATCGGTCTCGACCGCCGGGGCGCCGACTGCCCGGCCGACATCGACGGCCAGGCCCATAACGGCGTCAGAAACCGCCACCAGCCTGGCACCCGGAACGCGCGTCGCCAGCAGTTCGGCGTGCATCCGGCCGATCCGGCCGGTGCCGATCACCCCGACGCGGACCGGGGGCTCGTCCCCTGGCTGCGGGCCGCCCGGTGCGCTCACGAGCGGCCGACCTCCCCGGTGGTGACGCCTTGGAGGTAGTCGATGCTGGCTTTTACGTCGGCCGCCGGGTCGACGGGGCCGGCCCCTGACCCCTCTATTGGCCGGGCAATGGTCGTGTCCTGCTCGAGAACGTACCAGCCGTCGTAACCGCGTTGTTCGAGCGCCCCGACTACACCGGCGATGTCGACGTCGCCCCGCCCGAGCGCCTGGAAAAGCCCTGAACGGGTGGCTTCGAGCAACGTGGCCTGGTGGTCCCTTACCGCCGGCGCCAGTGACATTTTGACGTCCTTCAGGTGGACCAGCCCGACCCTGTCGGCGTGGTCGGCGGCAAATCTCACAGGGTCGGTGCCGCCTATCGAGAAATGGCCCGTGTCCAAACAGAATTGGACGCCGCTGCGCCGGAGGACTTCGTGGACGTGCTGGGCCCGTTCGACCAGGGTGCCGACGTGCGGGTGGAGCACCTGGGTAAGCCCATGCGCGGCGCACACCCGGTCGACCATGGAAAGGCCGGCGGCGAAATCGTCCCACTGCCGCCCGTCGAGCTCGAACGGGGCCGACCACTCGGCATCGACTACAGCCGCGGTAACGAAAAAGGTGCCACCGGCCCCCGAAAGCAGGCGAGCGGCTCGTCCCGCGTCACGCTCGGCTTGCTGCCTGACCCTCGGGTCGTGAAGGGCGACAGGCACGAAACCCCCAACCGCGCCAAGCGAAAAACTCGACAGGAGTGCCCTGATCTGACCCGGGTCATCGCCGAGGTAGCCGAGCGCGCCAAGCTCGCTCGCTTTCAGGCCCAGCTGGTGCATTTCGGACAGCACCCGGTCCCGGGGCAGCATTATCCCCCACCCCGGTACTTCGCAGACTCCCCACGAGATCGGCGCGCCCGCCAGCCGGTCGAGGACACCGCCGGGCGGCGCCTTCAACGGTCGCCTCGGGTGGTCGAGGGACCAGTGGCCGGTTTTTCAGTCATCGCCTTCCAGTCAACGGGTGAACATAAGCGCAAGGACGCTTTGTAGCCTTTGTACGCAAAAACCGTAACAAACCGGCCAAACCTCCGTCGGCGTCCCGGTTGGCCGGCCCAGGTCATCGGTCCCGTCCCGGTACTCCGGGCCGAGCCGCCGCGACGACGGCGGCGCCGTCCTTGCCCACCTGGCCGGCGGGCGCCATGCTCACTTCTTGGCCGAGCCGGCAGGCTTTGTCTGCCGCCCGGGCCAGGTCGAAAGCCGCTAAGGCATCCTCCCCGGTGACCAGCGGCGGCGCACCGTCGATTATGGAGCGGGCGAAATGCTCGAGCTCCGCCACAAACGCACTTGAATAACGGCGGTCGAAACTCTGCACGAGGGGCCGGTTGGCCACACCCCGGCTGCGCCATTCATAACCTCGGAGGAACGGCTCATCGATGCGCACCGTCCCCCGGCTGCCCATCAATTCGGCCGAACTTTCATAGCCGTAACCGGCCACCCGGGAGATGTCGAGCACGCCGAGGGCTCCGCCGGCAAAGGTAAGGACTACAACTGCGGTACCGAAGTCGCCGATCTCCGAAAATCCAGGCCCCGAGAGGGCGGTGCCGCGCGCACTGACGGAGGCCACCTCGCCGACGAGCCACCGCGCCGCATCGAAGTCGTGAATGCCCATGTCGATGAAAATCCCTCCCGAACCAGCCAGGAACTCCGGCCGCGGTGGCGCCATGTCCCGCTGTGAAGCCCGGAACAGGTACACGTCTCCGAGCTCGCCCGCCCGCGCTCGGTCGGCGGCGGCCGAAAACGAGGGGTCAAAACGGCGGTGGAAACCCACCTGAAGGTTGACGCCGGCACCCTTCAGCGCCGTCACTACTTCGAGCGTTGCGTCGCGCTCAAGCGAAAGCGGTTTTTCGCAAAAAACGTGCTTGCCTGCTTTTGCGGCCCGAAGCGCCAAATCGGCGTGCACGCCCGTCGGTGCGGCGACCACCACCCCGTCAAGCGCGGGGTCACCGAGCAGTTCGTCGTAGCCGGGGACGGCGGTTGCCCCCACCTCGCTCGCCACCCGGGCGGCGACTTCCGGCCGAGGGTCGAAGACCGCCGCCAGTTGGGCGGAGGGGCACCTGAAAGCCACGTTCTCCGCATGGACCGTTCCCATTCGGCCCAGGCCGGCCACGGCTAACCGTGCCCTTGGCCTCGTCGAGGTCGATTTGTTCGCCGTGCCCATGACGGTCCCTCCGGTTACAAGCCAAATACCACCAGCCCAGTGCCTCGGCTCCCAAAAGGGCGGGAGCGCAGCGCGGGAACCGAGATTAGCGGCCCGAGCGATAGTGCAAAGTCAGTCTCGCTTCGGGACGACACAGGCCAAACCGGCAAGAGTGAGGGGCCACGCCCAAAAAGGGGCGCCGGCGCGCTGGGCGGTGGGTCGCGCCGCCGCCTAAGAGGGGTCTCCAGGGACGTCGACGTCACCGGGGTGCCGGTGCGGTACCGGTTGGGCCGGGATCTGGCCCAGCCTCCCGGCCTGATAGTCCTCCATGGCTTTCATGATTTCTTCCCGGGTGTTCATGACGAACGGGCCATAGTGCACGACCGGCTCTCGTATCGGCAAGCCGCCAAGCAAAACCACCTCGAGGTTCGGGCTGGCCACTTCCTGGGACCGCTCGGCGCCAATCTCGAGGTAATCGCCGGGACCGAAAGCGACCAATTGACCAGTGCGAACGGGCCGTCGTTCCTCGCCCGCGTACCCGTTGCCGGCCAAGACATACGCCAGTGCGTTGAAATCAGCCCGCCACGGCAGCTTCATACCGGCACCAGGGCTGAGCGTGGCGTGCACCATGGTGATCGGGGTGAACGTGGACCCAGGCCCTTGGTAGCCGGCTACCTGGCCGGCGATCACCCGCAGGAGCGCACCACCGTCTTCAGTAGTGAGGAGCGTGGCTTCCTTTCCCCGGATGTCCTGATAACGGGGCGGGTTCCACTTGTTGGCCCGCGGCAGGTTGACCCACAACTGGATGCCATGGAAAAGGCCCCCGGACACCACCAGCGACTCCGGCGGGGCCTCGATATGAAGGATGCCGGCACCCGCCGTCATCCATTGAGTATCGCCGTCTGTTATGCGCCCGCCCCCACCGTTCGAGTCCTGATGCTCGAATATCCCGTCGATCATGTAAGTGACGGTTTCAAAGCCTCTGTGAGGATGCCACGGAGTGCCCTTGGGCTCGCCCGGGCCGTAGTCGACCTCGCCCATCTGGTCCATATGGACGAACGGGTCCAGGTCGCTCAGGGCCACGCCGGCAAACGCCCTGCGCACCGGGAAGCCCTCTCCCTCGAACCCGCCGGGCGCTGTAGTCACCGACCGCACGGGCCGCTCACGGCTTTCTCCGGCGACCGGGTTAGGTACTCGCGGGAGGACCAAAATGTCCTCGACCGTTATTGCTGGCATTGCTACCTCCTGGCTCCTCGTCGCCGGCTCTTCACCCCGGCACCTAGGTAACGGCCGCGCCGAAAGCGTTATTCCGCTCTACCAGGAGGCCGGCTGAAGGATGTCCCGGGACCAACTGCGGTTGGGGGCGGTCCGCTCGCTCGGGCTCCTTAGACAGGCCGGCCGGCCGGCACCTCGTTGAGCGGGGCGCGCACCAGCAGTGCCTTGGGCAGGACCCTTATGGAAAGCGACCGGCTCGGGGCGATGATGTCCCCGTCCAGCTCGCGAGGCAGTTCCTCCTCGGTCGTCACCTCCACCGAGCGTGCCCTGTGGTGCTCGAACTGGCGGTCGATATCGTGGCCGTGCGCCAACACCCTCCGGGCCATGACCGCCCATCCCAGGACGTGCTGGGGGGCCAGGACGCCTACGTCCAACGAACCGTCGTCGACGGCCGCGCCAGGAAGGACCGAGAACCCGCCAGGCAGGATCCCGACGTTGCCGACCACAACCGAGTGCGCTCGCCGGGCCATCGGCGCGCCCCCATCGAGGGACAGCCTGAACTCATGGGGCCGGCTCCCGAGGTGCGCCACTGCGCCTGCCGCATAGCCCACCCACCCGAGGTGCCGCTTCAGCAGCCGTGGCGTAGAACGCAATACCGCCGCGTCGAGCCCTATGCCGGCCATGGCGGCGAAGGTGGTCCGGCCCATGCCGGGCCCGCCGGTGCCGGGCTCCTGGCAGGCAGCCAGGTCGACCCGGCGTTCCCCCGGCCCGAAACCGATATCGAGGGCCGCATCGAGACCGGACGGGATGCCCAGCACCCGCGCGAACAGGTTCGCAGTGCCTCGGGGGACGATGGCCAGGGCGGCGCCGCTGTAGGCGACCGCATCCGCGCAGGTCCGGACCGTACCGTCACCGCCTATGGCGAAGACCAGCCTGTCGCCCCCGCCCGCCGCGTACCGGTGCAAGTGGTCGACCAGTTCTCTCTGGCTCTCCCCGGCCTCGGTGCC
>JASHVH010000187.1 GCA_030039575.1 Acidimicrobiales bacterium
CGCCGGCTACGGTATCGCCGACCCGATCATGGGGATCGAGGCCCTGCCGGAGGGTGCGGGTTACAGGCTGGTTGACACGGGCGGTGAGCTGTTCTGCTACGGGCTGGCCACGGACCTCGGTACCGCCAGCACGGCCCCCCACGAGAGCGTCGTGGTGGGGATCGCGGCACCATGACCACACCCAGTGCTTGGGCAGAGTGCCGGGCCCTTGACGGGCGGCCCGCATCCACCTTCAGCTCCACCACAGGCGCTAACGTGGCGCTCTCGTATGACGAACAGCAACGGCGGCTCTGCGGCTCCCAAGGTCCCCGACCTCGGCCCCGCCACCCTCGTGTACATCGAGAAAGTGCGCCAGGCGACCCGGCGGCTCAAGGCACGGGAGTCCAAGCCGGACAACGTTCGCGAGGCCATCGACGCCCTGCGGGAAGTGGCTACCTTCGACGTGGAGGTCCCGACGGCCAGCCAACGGCGCGAGTGGGAGTTCGTGAAGATCGCCATCAAGAAGCTGACTTCCTGGTACTTCCGGTTCCTGGCGGCCCAATTGAACTCGTTCGGCGCCCACGTCTTGACCCTCGGGGACACATTGGCAGCCAAAACGGAAGGGCTCGAGTCGGCCTCCGACGAGCTGGCCGTCCGTTTGGGGGCGGCCGAAGAGCGCTTGAGGCGGCTGGAATCGCTCGTCGAGACGCGGGCCACCCGGGCGAAGCGAAGCGTGGGCAAGGAAGCGAGCAGTGAGGATTAGTTCATGAGGATCGACCAGTACCTGCCCGGCTTCGCGCCTCACGACGCCATCGGCAACCACACCCTCCAAACTCGCCGGGTCCTGCGCCAGGCCGGTTTCAAATCGGAGATCTGGGCAGAACACATCCTCCCGCCCCTCGGGAACGAGGCCAAGCCGTACCTGGAAGACCCCCGGCGGCCGGGCGAAGAGCGCGTGCTCCTGTACCAGTCATCGACCAGCTCGCCCATGGCGGGTTGGCTCCGGTCCCGGGCGGAGGGCGGCGAGCCGCTGATCGGCCACTACCACAACATCACCCCGGCCCAGTACTTTGCCCGGTGGGAGCCGCACATTGCCGCCGCCATGCAAGAGGCTCGCCAGGAGCTGGCCCTAATGGCGCCCCACGTCAGCTTCTCCTTCGCCGATTCGGGTTTCAACGAGGCCGAGCTGGTCGACTGCGGTTATAAGCAGACCCTCGTGTGCCCCCTGCTGGTGGACCTGGAGGAGTACCACCGCCCGCCCGACCGGGCCACGCTGGACCGGCTGCGCAGGCGCCATGCCCGTTCCGGTGCGCAGTGGCTCTTCGTGGGCCGGGTCGCCCCCAACAAGTGCCAGCACGACGTGGTGGGGGCCTTCGCTGTCTACCGCCGGGTGTTCGACCCTGGCGCCCGGCTGACACTCGTCGGAGGGGGGACGTCGGTCCAGTACCTGCGAGCGCTCGAGCGCCTGGTGGACGACCTGGAACTGGGTGACAGCGTCGAGGTCCTGAACGCCGTCGGCGACGCCGAGCTGTTGGCGTACTGGGCCGTGGCCGACGTGTTCGTTTGCCTTTCAGAGCATGAAGGGTTTTGTGTCCCGGTGCTGGAGGCGATGGAGCTCGGGGTGCCCGTGGTCGCTTACGCCGCCGCCGCCGTGCCCGAGACGCTTGGCGGCACCGGAGTGCTCGTCGAGGACAAGGACCCCCTGACCGTGGCGATGGCAGTGGACGAGGTGTGCCGGCCGGGCCCCGGGCGGGACCATCTGGTCAAAGCCGGGAAAGAAAGAGCAGCCGAGTTCTCGCTGGAGAAGACGTCAAAGCAGCTGTTATCGGGCATCGAGGCCTATCTGACCGATTGACCCCGGGCTAATTGACCCTGGGCTAATTGACCCGGGCGGCAGCCGAGTCGTGGTACAGCGTCACGAGGCCCGCCGCGCAGGCCGGCCAGGTATAAAGGGCGGCCCGTTCTCGGCCCTTGCGGCTCAGCTTTTCCCGCTCGGGGGCGTCGTCGAGAAGGTTTTCGAGCGCATTGGCCAGGGCGTCCTCGTCCCCCACGGCGACAAGGCAGGCCGCATCACCGAGGACCTCCTTCAAGGCGCCTGTGGCGCTCGCCACCACCGGGGCGCCACCGGCCATGGCCTGGAGTGGGGGTAATCCGAAGCCCTCGTAGCGTGACGGGTAGGCGAACACCGCTGCCCCTTCGAGCAGGGCGTCCCGGGCGGCTTCGTCGACCCAGCCCAACCTGAGGATGCGGTCTCCGGCCTTGGCCGCAGCCACCGCCACTGTGAGCTGGTCGGAGCCCCAACCGTCGGGCCCCGCGATCACCAGCGCCAGCCCCGGGTGGCGGCCGGCGCAGCGGTCGAACGCCCGCACCAGAGTGGGCAGGTCCTTCCTCGGTTCCACCCGGCCCAGGGCCAGCACGTACGAGCGCACCCAGGCCGGCAGCAGGGCACGCCAGCCGGCGGGGCCGGCGTCGCCGGTGGTGCCGGCGTCGCCGGTGGGCTGAGTCAGGGGCTGGGCCACCGGCGGGGTCACCCCGAGATAGACGGGCCTCACTCGTTCCGGCGGGGCCCCGAGCGCCTCCACCACCTCGCCGGCGACGAACTCCGAGTCGGTGTGGACCCACGCCCCCCGGTCGACGGCCTTTTTCACCAGTTCGGGGTAGGCACGGGCGGCGGGACGGCAAAACTGCGGGAAGTGCAGCGGGCTGAGGTCATGGACCGTCACCACCATGGCCGCCTTGTGCGAGGGAGGGACGACGAAGTTCGTCCCGTGCACCAGGTCCACGTTGCCCGTGTAGAACTCGGCGGGTGGAAAGGCCCATCGCGCCCACGAGTCGTGCACCAGCCTGGCCGGCAGGCCGGGGCCGGGTGGCCCCAGGGCCTTGACCCCAGGTGGGAGCAGGGCGCTGATCCCGTTCCGGCCGCGGCGGCTGACCGAGAACGCCCCGACCTTTAGGTCGGGCATGGTCCCCAACTCCTCGAGGATCTTCGAACAGAACTCGCCGATGCCGGTTTGGGGCCCCTGCAGCGGGGTGGCGTCCAGGGCGATGTTCAAGGGTGGCGGCATGGCGATGGCTCCCGCCTGCAGAGGCCCCGGCGACGGCCCCCGGCGGGGTTGGGGCCCCCGCCTTGGGGGAGGAGCCTGGGGATGGGGCCCCAGGCGGGTAGACAGCATAGGCCCCCGGCGGGGTTGGGGCCCCAGGCGGGTTTACGGGCTTAGTTGAGGGTGCAGCTTACTTGGGCGGTCGGCGCCCTCGAACTGTGCGGTGAGGGCACCGGATGAGCGGGGCAACACCGCTACGCTTGGCCTTCGTGAGCAGCCTCGGGGCATCGCCCGCTCGTAGATCTCGCAGATCTCGTAGATGAGGCTGGCGTTCGTCCCCCCCCGGTTCGGGCCGGGGGTGTTTGGTGGGTCTGAGGCGGTGTCCCGGGAAGCGGCGTTCGGCTTGGCCTCGAGGGGCCACGAGGTCGAGGTCATCACCACTTGCGCCCTCGACCATTACACGTGGGCGAACGAGCTGCCTGAGGGCATATCGGAGGAAAATGGGCTCGCCGTGCGGCGCTTCCCGGTCGTCCGCCACCCGAGCAGGCCGGCGCTGCGAGCACAGCTGTCCATTCAGGCCGGCCGGATCCCGGACCTTAACCACCAGGTGAGCTGGATGGGGTTCCTGTTCAGCGTGCCGGCGCTGTTCGAGTACCTCCTGCGGGAGGGCCGGGGTTACGACGCCCTCGTGTTTTCGCCGTACCTGTTCTGGACGACCAGCGTCTGTACCCCGTTCGTGGCCGAACGTGCGGTCGTCATCCCCTGCCTGCACGACGAGACTTACGCCCGGCTCGATGTGCTCAGGCCGGTACTGGCGGGGCCGGCCCTCGTCTGGTTCCTGTCCAGCCCGGAGCACAGCCTCGCCCACCGGCTCGGCCCCGTGGCCCGCCGGCACAGCGTGACCGGCGCCGGCGTACCGGTGCCCTCGCACTACGACCCCTGCGGGTTCATGGAGCGGCACGGCTTGAAGCGCCCCTTCGTGCTTCATGCCGGCCGGCGCGAGGAAGGCAAAGGCCACGATGAGCTGCTCGAAGCGTTCTCCTCGGCCGTCCTGGACGGTGGGCTCGACCTCGACCTGGTCAGTATCGGGAAAGGAGAGTTCGACAGACCGTTGCGGGTGCAGGGCCCACTGGCGGACCGGGTCGTCGACCTCGGCTTTGTCTCCGACCAGGAACGCGACAATGCCTTCGCCGCTGCCACCGCCTACGTGCAGACGAGCCGCGTGGAGAGCTTCTCCCGGACGATCATGGAGGCCTGGCTGGCGGGGACACCGGTGGTCGCCTCCGACGCCAGCGAGGTGGTCGCGTGGCACTGCCGGCGCTCGGGAGGCGGGCTCATGTTCTCCGGCCTGGCCGAGCTGGCCGAGCAATTACGCCTGGTGGCGGCGAAGCCCGAGGTGGCTTCGGAGCTGGCGGCGGCGGGCCGGCGGTACGTGATCGAGAACTACAGCTGGCCCACCGTGCTCGACCGCATGGAGGCTAGCTTGCAGGCCGCCTTTTAGCCTTCAGCCGGATGTTGCCCCACCCTCGCACCTGCCTCGTCGCCGGCAGTTACCCGCCGGTCCCGGGCCCGGCCGCGGCGGCCACGGTGGCGGCCGTGAGGCGGGCCTGGGCCGACGGTCGGGAGGTCGTCGTCGTATCTCCTCGTCCGAGCGCGGCACCGCTGGTCATTCCGGTGGTGGGGGGTGCCGTTGGTCGCGCCCTGGTCAGGTTGCGCGTTTCCGCCGGGGCCGGCGCAGGCCTCCCCGGTCGTCGTTGCGACGAGGTCGTGGTCTGCATGGAGCCTGGCTGGCCCCTGGGCCGGGGGTCCCGGCCGGCCCGGGGCCGCCCGGTCAGCCGGGCCGAGCTCGAACGGTCCGCCCGGTCGTTGGCGCTGGCACTGTCCGGTTTCGAGCGGGCCGAGCTGGTGGTCACCGGCGACCTCGGGGTACCTCAGGACGTCCTGGCCCTGCTGTGGCCGGCGGTCGACGCGGTCACCGCCAGTTCCGAGGACGTGGCCGCGGCGCTGGAGTCGGCCGGGGCACCGGGCGTGAGCGTGGTGGAGCCGTACTGCGCCGCCGGCCTCCCGGCGGCGGGAGTGGACGCCCGGTTGGCGGTCGAGCGATTGGCGCCGGGCGGGCCCCGGTTGCCGGGGGCGGTGAGCCCCCTCGAGCCGGCTGATTGGATCTTGGTGGCGCGAGGCCGGCGGTTGGTGGGCAGTGCCGCCCGGAAGGCGCTCGGCCCGAGGGCGCCGGCCGTCCGGGCCTACCTCCTTCGGGTGTGGGTGCGTTCCCGGCAAGCAACCAGGAAGCCGGGAAGTAGATAAGGACCGCTGGGCACGCCGCCCGGGTCGCCCGGGGCGTTCACGACAGGCCGTATCGAGGGGCGTGGCCCTGGAGCGGATAAATCTCGGTATCAGCCCCCTTTCTCGACCGGTGGCTTTGCGCATTTTTGTCCGCCGCCGGTCGGCAGAGAGGGACTTTTCTACGCCCGGCGGATAAAAATGCAAACGGCGAAGAACGCCTGTGTGCCTGCCGGGTAAAAGTTGCCGTTTGCCCCCCATTTCAGAGGTGAACTTTTGGCATTTTTATCCGCGGGCAGTCACCGTTCCGGGCTTTACGACGCCCGCCGGGGCAAGAACTGGGCACAACGGCGGGGGCCCTCGGCGCCAACGCCCACGCGCCGCCCCTCTGCGGGCGGCTCCGGTGGCACCGCTTAGGAGCGGCCCGCTTCGAGCACGATCAGCTGGTCCCCCGCCGCCAGCACCACGTCGTGCTCGACGCCGACCGTCACGCGGCCGTCGTGCACGGCCCCGAGGACCAGGCCCGGGTGCTCCTTCCGGATGCTGGTCAACGCCCGGCCCAAATAGGACGCCTCGACCGGCAGCTCTTTCAACTGGTAGCCCTCGGAGTCGACCAGGCGCAGCAGGAGCTCGCCGGCGTGGGGGGCCTCCATGCTCTTGGCCAGCGTGTGGACCAGCAGCTCGTCAGATGAGAGGGTGGCGTCGACGCCGAGGTCGCGCAGCGCCACACTGACCGCCCCCGACCCGACCACAGCGAGGGTAGGTACCTTCGGCGCTATGTGCCGCAACAGGACGGCGGTCACGAGCACGTCTGCATCGCTCGGCCCAGTGACGAGCAGCTGACCGGCCTTCTCAGGGTGGCTGCGCCTGACCGCCTCCTCGCTTGTCGGGTCGGCCGTTATCAGCTGCACGCCGTCGGGGAGGGTGGAGCGGTCCGTGTCGGCGACCACGATTACTCGCCGGCCCACCTCTTTCAGTTCAGTGGCGACCCGGGGCACGACCGGGCTGAACCCGTAGATGGCGACCGCTTGCTCATCGGGCTCGAGGTGGACCACGCCGAGCAGCCTACGCAAGTGGGTGCTCACCACCGCCCCTGCCAAGAGGGCAAAAGCGGAGGCGAACAGAGGGATGGTCGTGAGCATGACGCCCACGGCGACGGCCCGTCCGGCGGGGTTCTTGGGCGTGATGTCGCCGTAGCCCACGGTGGTGGCCGTTGTGATGGCCCAATAGAGGGCGGTGGGGAAAGAGATCCCCTGGGTAGCCGAGAACAAAGCGGCTCCAGCCAACAGGCACGCCACGCCGACGGCAACAAGTCGTAGCGCCTGGGACCTCTTGACCTGCGTGAAGACGAAGCTGACGAGATGGACCATGCGCCAAGCATTCCAGCCCGGGCCCGGCCGGCCACATTCGTGCCCCTCGGCTGCTCAGGGCCTACTTCCGCCGGCGGCGCGGCGACTACTTCGCCTACTTCGCCAAGCCTCCTCAGGCGAACTCACCGCTCGAAAACTCAAAGGTGGCCTCGAACTGGCAAGTCGCTCTCTCGGCGGGCCCTGGTGGGCGCGTGGCTTCCCGCTCCCGCACTGCCCGCCCGCTGTGCCCCGGCGTCGAGGCGCTCGGCGCACTCGTCGGAGCAGGACCATTACGTACCAGCGCCCTCGGTCCGGCTCGCCGTCGCCGCCGTTGGGGGGACGTGGATGCCGCAGACCGGGTCGGTGGCGTAGCCCGAGCCGCTTTCAGCCCGGCTCCGGTCCCGGTACAGCCAGTACAGGACGGCGAACACCCCCAGGAACACGATGTTGAGGACCGTCGTGTAGTCCCAGCTGAAGCCGACGGCCACGATCTGGGTCGGCCGGTGCTGGGGGACCAGCCCGACGGCCGAGAAGAGGGCACCCACAACGAGGCCGGCGCCGGCCATGACCGCCCAGAACAGCCCGACCAGCCGCAGGGTGAGGGCGCCGGCGTAGTAACGGCGGTAGATGAGCACCAGCGGAGCGGCGACGAGGTCGGCGAAAATGAAGCTGACCACGCCACCGAAACTGATCCCACCTTTCCAAAGGGCAGCGGCCAGGGGGACGTTGCCGATCGAGCAGACGAAGCTCAAGAAGGCGATTACGGGGCCGACTACCGCGTTCTCGATGGCGGTCCAGACGCCGTGCCCGTGGACGAACAGGGTGGCCCACACGTGGTCAGGCACCAGCACCGCCAGGAAACCGGCCGCGACGTACCCGATCACCATTTCCTTGCGGAGCATTTTCAGGTCGGCCATGGTGTAGCCGGCGGCGCCGGACCAGGCCGCCTTGGACCGTAGTTGCCGCCCCCATGACCTCTCCTCGGCATAGTCTCCGCCGTGCGAAGGGCCGCCGTGCACGTGCTCATGGCGGCCGCCGCCCGCCCCCCGTTCGAAGCGGCGCCGGGCCGCCGCCACCAGCCGGGGGCTGAGGACCAGCCCTCCGAAGGCGGCCAGGAGCACGATCATTATCGGCCCACCAACGAACTCCGCCGCCGTGAACTGCCAGCCGATCAGCACCGCCAGCACGATCCCCAGCTCGATCACCAGGTTGGTGGAGGCGACCATGAACACCATGGCCGAGACGAAATCGGCCCCCTTCTGGAAGAGGGACTTCGCCATGGCCGCGGCGGCGTAAGAACACGACGACGACGCCATCCCGAACCCGCTGGCTCGGGCGATGGCGGCCGGGCGGTGGTTGCCTAACGAACGTCCCATGTCGTGAGTTGTGACGAACGCCTGAACTGCGCCCGAAAGCCCAAAGCCGAGCACTATTGGCCACAGGGTCTCCCAGAACATGAAGAACGCTTCCCGCAGCGACCTGCCGATGTCGCCTAGCGCGTCGCCGGCAGTGGTGGCGACGAGGTGGTCAAACACCTGGGCGCCGTGTGACTGCGTTCACGAGCGCACCAACCTCTCGATAGCCTCCCGGGCTTCACGCAGCTTGGCGTCCGCCTCCGGGCCTCCCTCGGCCACTGCGTCGCGCACGCAATGGCCCAGGTGATCACCTAGCAATTCGAGGGCCACGGACTCCAGGGCGCGGGTGGCGGCGGAAACCTGGGTCAGCACGTCGATGCAGTAAGCGTCCTCATCGACCATGCGCTGTAGCCCTCTGACCTGCCCTTCGATGCGGCGGAGGCGCCGCAGTACACCCTCTTTGTCTTCGCTGTAGCCAGCCATTCGCCGCCTTCTCCTGTTCTCCTGTTCTCCTGTTCCTCTGCCTGCACCCGTTGCACCCAAGGCCTAAACCCTGTACCCCTATAGGGTATTCTAGTCCAGTCGGCAAAGATCATCCAGACGGCCGGGCAGCTACGAAACTCAAATAGGCTCTCCGCGAGGTGCCGGAGAACGTGCCGACCGGTAATGTTGAGAAGGGAGGTGTGAGCAGTGGTCTCTACGATTTTTTCGGGTTGGGACGACCTGATCGTCATCCTGGTAGCGCTCGTCGTCCTCTTCGGGGGGACGCAATTGCCAAAGCTCGCCCGCAACACAGGCGAGGCGCTGCGGGAGTTCCGCAAGTCTCATTCCGAGGCGGAGTCGGCTAGCTCAGCCGTCAGCGCACCCCCTGCGCCGGCTGCCACCCCAACTACCCCGGCCTTGCCGACCACGGCGCAGGCCGGCGGGACCGGCCAGGGCGTTGCGGCACCGGCTGCACCTGACACTGTGACGCTGACGCAGGCGCAGCTCGATGCTCTCGTTGCCGAGCGCGTCGCCCAGACCCAAGCCGAGGGGCGCAAGGCGGGGAGCTGACCCCATGGCGGCCATGCTCCCTGAACTGCTGCCCGCCTAGGCCGGGGAGCAAGCGGTGAACCTCGACCCCGAAAAGCTCCTGGTGCTTTTCGTCATTGCCATGCTCGTCCTCGGGCCAAAAAGGTTGCCAGAGGCCGCCCGGACAATGGGGCGGTGGATGGCGGAGCTGCGCAAGTACACGTCAGGCTTCCAATCGGAGTTCAACAACCTGCTCGCCGAACCCCGCGAGCACACTTCTGCACTGCGCGACGAGTTCCGCAATGTCCTGGCCGAACCCCGGGCGGCCCTCGAAGCCGGGGCCCGTGAGGCACAGTCAGCGGTCAACGAGGCCAGTGCCGCCGCCGCCACCGCCGCCACCCCCACCACGGCCGCCGGCGCTGAAGTGGTTGCCCCCATTCAGAGCCCGCCAGCGCCGAGCCCGGTCCAACCGCAGGAGCCTGTAAGCGCGCCTCTCAACGCAGTCCCCGACGACCCCAGCCTCAACTAGCGCGGCAGCTCGAAGTGAGCCCTGTGACCGTCCCGGGAACTGCAGCCGGACCGTACGTGTCCCGTAACCGCCGGCCCCGCAGTCGCCGGCGGGGAGGACGCTGAGCATGGCCGGCGACCACGACCCGCAGGAGGGCCAGGGGGCGGAGGCGCTGGGGGACCTGCCCAGCACGATGTTGGGCTCAGAGGGTATAGGGGTGGCAGTCCCGGAAAACGGTGCGACGGCCGCTCCACTGGACGACGTGGCGACGGCCAGCCTGAACGGCCACCAGCCTGGCGAGGCGGAACTGGATGGTGCCGGGGGCACCATGACCCTGTTCGAGCACCTGGCCGAGCTGCGCAAGCGGGTCCTCATTTGCGCCGTAGCCGTCGTCGTGACCTCCATCGCCGGCTACTTCCTGTACAACCCGGTGCTCCACTTCATGACCGGGCCGTACCGGAACTTCTATAAGCACCACAAGGACATGATCACCTCGCAGCTGGTGATCTCCAGCCCCACCGAGGGTTTCACTACCAGGCTGAAAGTGTCCATGTACATCGGGGTAGCGCTGGCCGCGCCTGTCTGGCTATGGGAGCTGTGGCGGTTCATCACTCCGGGCTTGAAAAAGAACGAGAAGCAATACGCCATCCCGTTCGTCCTTTCGGCCTGCATCCTGTTCGCGATGGGCGTGGCTACGGCCATATTTATCTGGCCAAAGGCCCTCAACTGGCTGATCGACGCCAGTGGCACGGGGGTGGCCCCGCTTTTCAGCCCGGCCGGCTACGTCCACATTTACGTACTCATTTGCCTGGTGTTCGGGGCCGTGTTCCTGTACCCGATCATCGTCGTCTTCCTGATGATCTCGGGCGTGGTGCCGTCCAGAAAGTGGCGGAAATGGCGCCGCCCCGCCATTGTCGTCCTGTGCGGCATTGCCGCGGTCGTAACGCCCTCCAACGACCCCTTCAGCTTCACGGCACTGGCGGTGCCCATGGTGTTGCTTTACGAGGGTTCGATCGTCGTCGGCCGGTTACTGAAGAAGTAATCCCCCAGCCCCTTCTGCGCGCCACAAAACGCCTATACGGGCCATAAGCGACGGCATCGACTAGCGTCCGTTGCGCGAAGCGCCCGAAGTTTTGGAGGTCCTGGAGGTAGACAACTTGCCGCGTCGGTACCCGCTCCACGGCTGGGTGATCGGGATCTTTTCGGGTGCAGTCACGCTCGCTGCGCTCGTCGCCGGGTCGATATACGGCAACGGCGAGGCGAAGACCTTCAACCCCAAGCTCGTAGCCTGGGTCTGCGCCGCCGCTATCGTCGGGTTCGGCATCCTGGCGACTGCCAGGCTGTCTACGGCGCTCAGCCGTCTAATGGCGCGTCGGAACGCCCCCGCCTTCGAAGGGGCGGTGAAGTTCCTGTCGGCCGCGGTTGGTTACTTGTTCGTGGGCTTCGCTGCGCTGGCCGTGCTCCAGGTTTCGCTGGCGCGCCTGCTCGTAGGGGCCGGGGTGGCCGGCATCGTGCTCGGCATCGCCGCACAGCAAAGCCTCGGCAACATCTTCGCCGGCCTGGTGCTGATCCTGTCCAGGCCGTTCGTGGTCGGTGACCACATCCGGATCCGTTCGGGGGCGCTGGGCGGGATCTTCGACGCCTGGGTGCTCGAAATGAGCCTTGTCTACGTCACCGTCCGGACCGATGACGGGGAACTGAAGATCCCGAACACGGCCATGCTGGCCGCCGGCGTCGGGAGGTTACCGCGCCACGACGCCCCGCCCAAACGAAGGAGGGGACGCCGGGCCGAAGCCGCCGCCGCGGCCGCCGCCGCTCAAGCGTCCACGGCTCCAACCGCCCCCACCCCAGCACCTCCGGCCCCAACTGCAGGCGCCCAGGCCGCCCCCGCTCAGGTCGCCGCAGAACAGCCTGCCTTGGTCTCGACGGACGGGGGGCAGGCCGCCTCCGCCCAGGTTGTGGTCCCTCAAACTGAAGCCACACATGTCGCCCCTCCCGAGACGAAGCCCACCGCGACCGCGCCCGCCAAGCCCGCCGCCACCAAGACGAAGCGGCGGGTCGGCCGGCCCAGGGCTGGCCGGCTGGCGACGATCAGGGCGAAGGCAAACCGGGAGGAGCCGGCCCCGGCCCCGCCGCCAGGGTCTCCGGGGGGGCCAGAGGCCCAGTGACCCCTCCACGGATCCGGGCCGAGCGGGGGACGCAGCGCACGTGCAAGGGCTGGCCTCAGGAGGCGGCGCTGCGCATGCTCCATAACAACCTGGACCCGGAGGTGGCCGAGCACCCCGAGGCCCTGGTCGTCTACGGCGGCACCGGCCGGGCGGCGCGGGACTGGCCGTCGTTCTATGCCATCGAGGCGGCGCTGCGGGCGCTCGAGGACGACGAGACGCTGCTGGTCCAGTCCGGCCGGCCCGTCGGCGTCTTCCGCACCCACGAGTGGGCGCCCCGAGTCCTTATCGCCAACGCCAACCTGGTCCCGGAGTGGGCGAACTGGGACGAGTTCCGCCGCCTCGAGCGGCTCGGGCTCACCATGTACGGCCAGATGACCGCCGGCAGCTGGATCTACATCGGTACTCAGGGGATCCTCCAGGGGACCTACGAGACCTTTGCCGCCATAGCCGACAAGCGCTTCGACGGCAGCCTGGTGGGGACGTTGACGGTCACCTGCGGCGCCGGTGGCATGGGCGGCGCCCAGCCGCTCGCCGTGACCATGAACGGGGGCGTCGTCCTCTGCTGCGACGTCGACCCGAGCCGGGTCGAACGCCGGCTGCAGACCAGCTACCTGGACACCGTGGCCCACGACCTGGACGAGGCGTTGGCCCTGGCCGAACAGGCGCGCCAAGACGCCCGGCCCCTGTCGATCGGGCTGGTGGCCAACGGGGCCGAGACCATCCCCGAGATCGCCCGCCGCCACGTACCGGTCGACATCGCCACCGACCAGACCCCGGCCCACGACCCGCTCAGCTACGTGCCCGAAGGGATGAGCCTGGCGGAAGCGGCCGACCTGCGGGCCACCCGCCCGGCCGAGTACCTGAAGCGGGCGCGAGCGTCGATGGCGGCCCACTGTGCCGCGCTGGTCGACCTGCTCGACCGGGGGGCCGAGGTGTTCGACTACGGCAACAGCCTGCGGGCCGAAGCCCGCCTCGGCGGCTTCGACCGGGCCTTCGACTACCCGGGCTTCGTCCCCGCCTATATCCGCCCCCTGTTCTGCGAGGGGAAGGGCCCGTTCCGGTGGGCCGCCCTCTCGGGTGACCCGGAAGACATCGCCGCCACCGACGCCGCCGTGCAGTCGCTGTTCCCGGACAACGACCGCCTGTGCCGTTGGCTTG
>JASHVH010000188.1 GCA_030039575.1 Acidimicrobiales bacterium
CCGACCGTGCTGGTCCAGTGCGCGGTGATCGTCGTGGCCTTTGCCCAAATGTTCGCCCTGAACGTCCGGCTCACACTGGTAACCGCCATATCGCTTCCGATCACGTTCCTGGTCGGGGTGGCCATGAGAAAGAAGATCTACCCGATCTCATGGCTCATCCAGGCTCGGCTGGCCGAAATTGCCATGCTGGTAGAAGAGAACATCTCGGGCGTCCGGGTGGTGAAGTCGTTCGCGGCCGAGCAAAAGGAGCTGACCACGCTGGCCCGGTCCGCCGACGAGTTGCAATGGGCCTATATCAAGGATGCCGACGTCCGCGGCACATGGGCCCCAACGCTCGAGAACCTGCCCCGGGTGGGCCTGGCCATAATCCTGCTTTACGGTGGTTTCCTGGTCATCAACGACCACCTGGGGGTGGGGACGCTTTTTACGTTCCAGGCGTACTTGCTCATTTTTCAGCCGCCGTTCCGCCAACTCGGGATGGTCATCATGAACGGGCAACGCGCCTCGGCTTCCGCCAAGCGGATCTATGAGGTCCTGGACCAGCCCCAGGAGGTCCAGGACCACCCGGGCGCCGTCGACCTCGTCGATGTCAAGGGTGACGTCCGCTACGAGCATGTCTACTTCGCCTACTCGGACGGCACGCAGGTGCTGGACGACTTCGACCTCCACATTGCCCCGGGCGAGACGGTGGCGCTCGTTGGCCGCACCGGGTCGGGCAAAACGACGGCGGGACGGTTGCTCAACCGCTCTTACGACGCGTCGGCCGGGCATCTGCTCATTGACGGGCGGGACGTGCGCGAGTACACGCTCGAAAGCCTCCGCGCTCAGGTGGGCTTCGTCTTCGACGAGCCGTTCCTTTTTTCCATTTCGGTGCGGGACAACATCGCCTACGGGAGACCGGGCGCAACAGACGAGGAAGTGGTGGCCGCAGCCAAGGCTGCTGATGCCGACGAGTTCATTGTCCGTCTCCCCGAAGGCTATGACACGGTCATAGGTGAGCGCGGCTACACCCTTTCGGGCGGCCAACGCCAGCGGATGGCGATCGCCCGGACCTTGCTGGTCAACCCGCCTGTGCTCGTCCTGGACGACGCCACCAGTGCCATCGACGCGCAGGTCGAGCAGCGCATCCACGCGTCGCTCAGGGCACTCATGGCGAACCGGACGACTCTGGTGATCGCCCACCGGCTCGCCACGATCAGCCTGGCCGACCGCGTCGCTCTCGTCGAGGACGGCCACGTGACCGCCTTGGGGCGGCACCAGGATCTGCTCGAGCGTAACCCACGTTACGCAGAGGTGCTCGCCCGGGTAGTCGAAGAGGGAGAGCGGGAGATGCACCCGTGAGCATGACCTTCGGCGGAGGGGCGATGTGGGGAGGCGGGGTCGGCGGTGGCCCCCGCCCCGGGGCATGGGGGGGTGCCGGCAACGCCACTCAGGGGGGAGCGCCGTTCGCCGGCGTCCCGCCAGAACTAGAGGAAGCCGTCGACAAGTTGATGGCGACTGAGCCGGACCACGGCGAGCCAGACGTGGTCTTCACCCAGCGGCCGACCGATACACGCGTCCTGACGCTCAGGCAGATGATCATGGACCGCTGGCACATTGCGTTGCTGTCACTGATATTCCTGACGGTTGAAAGCATCGGCTTTCAGACCGGTCCTTACCTCACCCAGATCGGGATCGATGACGGGCTGGTTGGCAAGGAGCAGCACCTGGACGTCGTAATTGCCTGCGGCCTGATCTACCTCGTCACGGTCCTGCTTACAGTACTGGTCGAGCGAGCCAGGATCCGCAACACAGGCCGCCTCGCCGCTCAGGTCATGAACGACCTGCGGGTCCGCGTTTACGCCCACATCCAGCGGCTGTCGCTCGACTATTTCACTGACGAGAAGGCGGGCGTGATCATGACCCGCATGACGAGCGACATCGAGGCGCTGCAGCAGTTGCTCCAGGACGGGCTCGTCCAGTTCGCCATCCAGGGCCTCACGATGATCTTCGTGACAGCGATCTTGTTGTCCTACAACTGGAAGCTCGCGCTCATCACCGTCGGCATCGTCATGCCCAGCCTTACGGTGGCCTCGCTGTGGTTCCGCTCAGGGTCCGAACGGGCCTACCTCCTGGTACGAGACAGGCTCGCCGGCGTTATAGCCGACGTCGCCGAAAGCCTGTCGGGAGTCCGGGTGATCGCCAGTTACAACCGGCAACGCAACAACGTCGTCCACCACCGCAACGTGCTCGGTGCCTACCGGGACGCCAACTTCAAGACAGCCCGGATCACAGCGAACTATTCGACAGCGAGCGATTTCATCGGCCTGATGGGCCAGGCCCTGCTCTTGCTCATCGGCGGCACTATGGTGATCAACTCCTGGCACACAGTCCCCGGCGGCGGCCTGGTGCAGAACGCCCACCCGGAGCTGACGATCGGCCAGCTGACGGCGTTCGTGCTTTACCTCGGCTCGTTCTTCCAGCCCATACAACAGCTTGTCCAGCTCTACAACACGTACCAGCAGGGCCAAGCCGCCGTCAGCAAGCTGCGCACCCTGCTGGCGACGGGGCCGTCAGTGCCCGAAAAGGCGGATGCCTACCCGCTGCCGCCGATAAACGGTGACATTGCACTCGAAGACGTCAACTTCGCCTACAACGAAGATGACTTCGTGCTCCACGATGTGAACATCGCCATAAGAGCCGGGGAATCAGTGGCGTTCGTCGGCCCCACCGGCGCGGGCAAATCGACAATTGCAAAACTAGTCACCCGTTTCTATGACCCAACTAGTGGGCGGGTGACGATCGACGGCCACGACCTGAGAGACGTTACTTTGGGCTCGCTGCGCCGTCAGCTTGGGGTCGTGCCCCAAGAGCCCTTCCTGTTCACCGGTACCATCCGCGACAACGTCGCGTTCGCCAAACCGCGCGCCACCACCGCAGAAGTAGACGAGGCCATAGACGCCGTTGGTTTGACGGACCTGGTCGACAGGCTTCCGCACGGTCTCGACACGCAGGTGCACGAGCGGGGCCAATCCCTATCCTCCGGTGAACGACAGCTCATTGCCCTGGCGCGGGCCTTCGTGGCCGGGCCACGGGTGCTCGTGCTGGACGAGGCCACCTCCAACCTGGACCTGAAGTCGGAGGTGAAGGTCGAACGAGCCCTCGACCGGCTGCTCGAAGGACGGACGGCGATCCTGATCGCCCACAGGCTGACGACCGCCATGCGGGCCGACCGCATCGTCGTCGTTGACAACGGGCGAATTGTCGAAGTCGGATCTCATGCGGACCTTGTAGCGGCGCAGGGACGCTACGCCGAGATGTTCGAGACCTGGTCGAAACAGTACGACGCGGACGGGCACGAGCCGGTACTTGTCCCCCAGGCGACCAGCATCGCCTTCGAGCCGCTCCCGCCCGACCCGGCCGATGAGTGACCGAAGTTGCGGGCTGAGGACCACCCAAATTTTCTCCCACCGACAACAGTTATCCCGGGTACTCGTTGCTCGGCACCGCCGCAGACGACCCACGCCCCAAGTCGGTAATCGGTGAGCCCGTTTCGGCGACCCGCTCCAAGAGGTGGCCGCCGAACTCAGCGCCAGGCAAGGCCTGGGCCTCGTCCGCCAGGCCTTCGGCGTTGACCCTGAACTGCGGCGTCCAGAGCACGGTTCCGACCGCATTGGCGACGTCGGTCGGCGTGCAACTGAAGGCATCCAGCGATATACCGACCCCCAACTGCTCGCACCGCTCACTCGTGTTGAGCTGGTCGGCACCCATCGGCAACAGGACTTGCGGGCAACCGAGGGCCAACGCTGACACAACGGTGCCCGACCCGCCGTGGGAGACGACGAGGTCACTGTCGGTCAGCACCTCGCTCAGGGGCAAGAACCGCTCCACGCGGACCGACGACGGCTGGTCACCCAGCTCGGCCGGGGTGATGGCTCCCCCTGTGGTGACCGTGACCCGGGCCCCCACGCTGACGAGGCCGGCGAGCGCCCGTTGGAACAGGTCGCCGCTCTCCTGGGGGAAGATGGTCCCCAAGGTCAAGTACACGTGCGGTACGCGGCCCGCACGGTCCGAGGCGCGCCTCGGAGGGGTGCCTGCCAGATCCTCGAGGATGGCTGGGCGCACGTACCGTGCGCTCGGCGGTAGTGGGTCGTGAGGGTGGCGAAAACGGGGAGGGACAGGCACTATCAACAAATAGTGGTTCAGCGCCTGGACGGCGACCTCCGGCACCAGACCTAACTCGGACCGCAAAGCGGCCAGCGGTTTACCGACGATGTCCTCCCGGCCAAATCCCCCGGCCGCGATCACGACGACGGCCGCGTGAGGGAGCCCGACCGCGTCGGCCGCCACCGCCGCACCAAAGTCCATCTCGTCCCGAACAACAAGGTCGGGCCGCCAAGCCTCGAGAAGGTCGACAAGCCGGTACGCCCGCTCCCGTGCCCCCCGTCCGGCGAAGAAATTGCGCACGGCGCGTTCTTCGGCTTGGCGGTCCGGGGGTACCAAAGGCCGACGGGCGTCCGGGCTGAGTAGGCTGGCGCCCCCGCTCGGCTCCACTCGCCAACCGGCTCCGGCGACCGTGGCGACCATGCCCTCTTGACAGGTGTAGAGGACGTCGTGCCCTCGACGGGCCAGGACGCGGGCGAAGATCTGGGTGGGGAAGAAGTGCCCGCTACCGCCGGCGAAGCTGAAGAGGAACCGCATTGGCCCCATAATGTCAGGGCCGGGCTACCTCATCGGCGGGCGTTGGTTTCGCTGTGGACATGTACCTTTTGACCATCGCGGTCGAAGATGGCGATGAGTTCAGCCGGCCCACCGATGGCCGCGAAGGCGTGCGGTGTCATGGTGCTGAACTCTGCGGCCTCGCCAGTTTCGACGGTGATCTCGCGTTCGCCGAGCGAAAGGCGCACTCGGCCCTCTAAGACGAAGAACCAGTCGTGACCGGGGTGCACTTTTTGCTGCGGCACCGTGCTGGTGGGTTCGAGCCGCATCTTGGCGGCGAGCGTGCTGCCGGTCGGCCGGTTCAGGATCCAGGTAGTGCGCTGGCCCGAGGAGTTGGGCGTCGGATGGATGACGACGTCGTCATCGTTGCGGACATCAAGAAGTTCGTCGAGGTCAACGTGGAGGCCTTCCGCGAGCGGCAGCAAGATGTCGAGGCTGATCGTGCGCTTGCCCGTCTCGACCCGGCTGATGGTCGAGGCACTTAGGTTGGTTCGGGCGGAAAGCTCGTCCAACGAAAGCCCAAGCGTGGTGCGAAGGCTGCGCAGTCGGGCCCGCACCACCTGCTCGATCCCGGCCAGTTCGGTTATAGCGCTACCCCCGTGTTCTTGCAAATTCTGCAAAGAGCCTTGCGGCATCCGAGTTTGAGCGTACCGTATTGAGCATGAGCGACCACGCCCCCCATACCGTCGAGCGGCACTGTGATGTCGCCGTTATCGGCGGCTCTGCCGCTGGACTTGCAGCGGCGCTGCAGCTGGGACGCCAACGCCGGTCTGTGATCGTCGTCGACTCGGGCCAACCCCGCAACGCTCCCGCCTCCCACATGCACGGGTACCTCAGCCGCGAAGGGTCCCCGCCGTCCGAGCTGACGGTGGTCGGTCGCGACGAGGTCCGCAGCTACGGCGTCGAGGTCCTCGCCGGTCAGGTGAGCGGCGTGAGCCGTGTCGATGACAGTCATTTCGGTGTCGAGGTCGCCGGAGGTCACTCGATCGTCGCCCGCCGGGTCCTCGCCGCCACCGGCCTGGTAGACGAGCTCCCGGAAATCGACGGCCTTGCCGAACACTGGGGGCGGGACGTGGTCCACTGCCCGTTCTGTCACGGCTTCGAAGCCCGCGACCAACGTATCGTGCAGATCGTCACTCACCCGGTGGGGCTCCACACCACCGTCCTTTTCCGCCAGTTGACCAGCCGGCTTACCGTGGTGCTCCACGACAATGCGGACGTAGACGGCGCTGAGATCGAAGCTTTACAGGCCGGCGGCGTCGACGTCCGGCGCGGGAAGGTGCGTCGGGTCGTTACCGGTGACGACGGCCACGTCGAAGCAGTCGAGCTGGCCAACCAAGAACGTCTTGACGCCGACGTGGTCGCGGTCGGTCCCCGGTTCAGGGCGCGTGCCGAGGCGTTCGCGCCACTCGGCCTCGAACCATCAGCCCACCCGAGCGGGCTCGGGGACTTCGTGGAGACCGACACCACCGGCGCAACCTCTGTTCAAGGCCTCTACGCGGCCGGCAACCTCGCCGACCCGAGCCAGCAGGTCTTGGGGGCCGCCGCCCACGGCAGCCGCGTCGGGGCCATGATCAGCTTCAGTCTTGCCGAGGAAGATCTCCGCGCCGCCTCCCGTCCATCCGGGAACGAATGCGACTGGGACGAGCGCTACGGGGGCGCTCAGATGTGGAGCGGGAACCCGAACGGCACCCTCGTCAACGAGGTCAGCGGCATGAGCCCCGGCCGCGCCCTGGACGTCGGTGCCGGCGAGGGCGGCGACGCGCTGTGGCTGGCCCAGCGGGGCTGGGACGTCACCGCCAACGACATCGCCCAGCGGGCGCTGGACCGGCTCGATGCCGAAGCCCAACGACGCGGTCTCAAGGTCGATTGCCATCACGCCGACGCAAACGCACTCGATGTGTTCGAGAAGGCAGCCTTCGACCTCGTGACGGTCCAATACGGGTCGATCCCCCGCACCCCTGACCGCCGCGCCGTCCGCAACCTGATGAACGCCGTCGCCCCAGGAGGCACACTCCTTATCGTGAGCCACGATCTCGAGCCGATGCGGGCACCCACCGATGACCCGGCCGACAGCCGGCCGTTCGACCCGGACGCCTACGTACGGGTCGATGACGTCGCCGCCGAACTCGCCGGGTCGGCCGAGTGGGACGTGGAAACCCGTGAGAAACGGCCCCGTCCGCCCGGGGCAGCCTCCTCACACCACGTGGACGACATCGTGCTTCGTGCCCGGCGCCGTGCCCGCTGACGAAGACAGAGCCGACAACGTCAACCCGCCCGCAACTGGCCGCGGGCGCCGGGAATTCCTGACGCCTCTGAGAAGTTGACAATATAGCACTCAAGTTTTCGAGAGGGAGGCGTTGGAGCGTGGCCGTTCAGGCCGATTGGTTGGAGAAGGACCTCTATGCAGTGTTGGG
>JASHVH010000189.1 GCA_030039575.1 Acidimicrobiales bacterium
CTGGCTGGCAGGTGATAAAGCGGGCCAGGTTCGGCCTAACATTTCTCAGTGGATCGCTGGACTGTTTGTGACGCCGGTCACGTGCATTGGGGAGCACTAGGAGGCGCGGGCCTTTTGCTCCGGTACGTGCCCCCCGACGACGGAGAAGAGCGGTTCTTCCTGGAGCAACGCTCCAGGTCAGTCGACGAAGGCGGGTCCCGGGGCATTCCAGGAGGTGCGATCCGGGCCGGTGAAACGCCGGAGGCAGCGGCGCGTCGTGAGATGGAGGAGGAGGTCGGGACTGTCCCTCCATATCGCAAGACAGGTGGTACGGTTCAGGAATGCGGCGGTGGGTGGCGGTTTCATATCCATAATCCCATCTGGCGTTCATCCCGGTTTCGGTACGCCTTTTGGGGGGTCGACCACACACCTGCACTGGCCTGCCGCATCGGCGTGACTGCCGGACCCTCATCCGGCTCAAACAAGGTAGCCGTTGGGGGAGGGGGAGTAATTCGGTCGATCCGCCACGGTCACAGAGCCCTGGCTGGTAGTCTGGTAGGTGGCGATGGAGCTCGCCATACCGCCCCAGCCGGTGACGCGCTGACCGGGGACGATGGCTCCTACCGAACTGGTTGGTCCTGAGGTAGGAGGTGCGACATGGACACCGAGCTGGAGCAATTGGCGGAGGCAGCCCGAGATTTGGCGGTTGCAGCCAGGGATAGGGAGGAACTGTCAGCGCGTGCCGAAAGGCTGGCCGACCGGGTAGCTCGAGGGCGCTTCAACGTCTCAGTTTTAGGAGAGTTCAAGCGGGGTAAGTCGACGCTGGTCAATGCCCTTCTTGGCCTCGACCTGATGCCTACGGGCGTCCTCCCGCTGACAGCAGTGGCCACCGAGGTGGTTTACGGGCCACCGGGGGCGACGGTTGTGCACGTTGACGGCAGCACTGAGGAGATCGACCTCAGTCGGCTGTCCGACTACGTCACCGAAGCCGGCAACCCGGCCAACGAGCGCCAGGTCAGGCGAGTTGAGGCCCGGGTCCCCGCCGATTTGCTCCGCCCAGGAATCGTGCTGGTGGACACGCCAGGGATCGGCTCGGTCTTCCGCCACGATGAAGCAGCAGCCCGTGCTCTCCTGGAGGCCGATGGGGCCATTCTTGTGCTCTCGGCCGATGCCCCGCTTTCGGAGGAGGAGCGGAAGCTTCTGGTCGCATTATCCGATCGCCGCTCGCCCACGTTCTTTGTGTTGAACCGGGCCGACCACCTGAGCCAGGCCGAGCTGGACAATGTGACCCTCTTCGTTTCAGACGCTTTAGCCGCCGAGCTCGGGCGCAAGGAGAGGCTTTGGCGGGTCAGCGCGCGGGCTGCCCTCGGGGCCCGTATCGTCGGAGAGGAGCCTAACTATGCCGAGGGTTTGGAATTTGCCGCCTTTTCTGAGGCTTTCGATAGGTTCGTGCTGCTCGACCTGGTCCATGCGCGCATCGCGACTGCGCGCTCCGAGCTCGGTCGGCTGGCCCACGAGCTCGACGATTCACTCAAGATCGAGGCTGCCACAGCGCAGCTCGACGCCGCCTCGCTCCGCGAGCGAGTGGAAAGATTACGAGGGGCGGCAGCCGAGCAGCGTGAAGCATTCAAGGACGAGTGCACGCTGCTGCATCGGGACGTAGACGCTTTGGCCGGCGCCATCGGCGAAGCACTGGCCGAATTCGCCGTGAAGGCGCCTTCTCAGTGTGACGCTTGGCTCGTAGACGTCGCACAGTCAACTCCGGTCTCTCATCTCGAAGAGCAGTTACGGCGAGCGGTCGAGTCATCGGTGCGGGATAGCTTCGAGGTCTTCCGGCAGGCAGAGGCCGAACGGGCTGAAGAGTCCTGGCGGAAGCTGGCCGAGCGCTTCCGGGATCGCACGCAGGACAGGGTGAACACTGTCCGGGCCGCGGCCGCAGACATTTTCCAGGTGGAGCTTCCCCAACTGGCCGTGCCGGAAGTGGCAGAAGAGCGGGAACGCTATTTCTACCTCTTCCTGCATGTTGGCAGCTCGACAGAGAGCATCAACCACGCCCTTCGCCTTTTGTTGCCCCATTCGTTGTTGCGCCGGCGCCTTCTAGAGAGAGCCAAGAGCGACTTGACCCAAGAGTTCGACAAGCACGCGGGCCGGGCCCGTTGGGACATCACCCAACGCCTGGACGCTGTCAGCCGGCGCTTCGAGAACGCTATGGCCGCCGAACTGGCCGGCTCCGTCGAGACCATCCTGGCCGCAGCCTCCCGGGCCGAGGAACTGCGCGGGGAGGCGGAGGCCGGACGCCAAGAGCAGCAGCGAGCTAACGAAGCCGCGAGCAAGGCAGCGGAAGCGGCCCTAACGCTGGCGGGCGAGCGATGACAGCAGCTTCAAAGGACGTGCTCGCCGTACGCAGGGACGAACCGGAGGGGTCGCAATCTCCGTTCTCCCCGACGTCAGCATTGGACCGGATCACAATCCTGCTGCGCCATATGGACACCCAACTTGTGGCCGTGAGACAAAAGGTCTCAGCAGTTCACCGGCTCTGGATCCCAGAAGAGGTGCCGGACCTGGACCGGGTCCTCGGCCCGGTCGAGAGGGTACTCGGTAGCGCAGCCGGCACGTTTGGGCTCGAGCCAGCGGTGCTCGACGGGCGACGGGCCGTGCGCGGAGCACTTCACATCCTCTGGGCTGACCTCATAGACATGTCGCCTGAAAACCTGGGCAAGCACTGGGGAGTGGATGACATCCCCGACGATTGGCCCCTACTACACAGGCAGCTCCTGGCCGCAGTGGAGGAGGCGATCGCCCAGCTATGACCCCCTCGATCCTTTACCGAGACGACGCTGAGGAAACACCCGCCCCAGTGCGAGACCGTCAATTTGCGGTGGACCTCAACCTGGACCAGGTGTTTGCTGCGGCATGCGAAGGACGCGAGCAGCTCGACTTGCTGTCGCTCTTTTATTCTCCGCTCCGTGACGTCGACAGCGTGGCTTACCGCCACGAAGTCACCACGGACTTTGAACATCCTGGGGTATCGGCCGCGGTCCGGTCGTTCGGGCAGGGAATGCGCCAGGTACGCGACGCCTTAGCCACTATGCGCTCGCTCCACAACCGCTGGCAGCAACGGCGACTCTTCGTGGACGCAGTTTCGGCCTATTGCGAGGCGGTGAACTCGTTGACGAACGAGCTGGTGCACCTGGAGCCGGCGTCCCGAGGGCTCAGTGCTTTCACCAGGTACCTCAGTGCGTACCGGGGCTCGGCCGGCTTCGGTGCGCTGGTAGAACAGGCCCGTAGCGTCCTCGATGCGTTGAGCAGGACCCGGTACACGCTGCATATCCGAGGTACTCGGGTCACCGTTAGCCGGTATAGCGGTGAACCGGACTATGCCCGGGAAGTGGAAGCGATCTTCTCCAAGTTCCGGGAAACTCCCGCCCGCGAGTTCTTGGCCACGTTCCGTAACACAATAGACATGGACCGCGTCGAGGGCCAGGTCTTGGACCGGGTGGCGAGGCTCTACCCGGGGCCGTTCGGTGCGCTGGACAACTACTTC
This sequence comes from Acidimicrobiales bacterium, assembly GCA_030039575.1. Taxonomy (GTDB): domain Bacteria; phylum Actinomycetota; class Acidimicrobiia; order Acidimicrobiales; family Palsa-688; genus Fen-671. The sequence continues at coordinate 3,524 of JASHVH010000189.1, forward strand.
GAGGCTCACCAGGACTTCCTGGACCCGGCCGTGGCCGCGTTCGACCGTGACTCTCAGTTCTACATCGCCTACCTCGACCACATCGCACCGCTGCGCTCGAATGGCTTGGCCTTCTGTTACCCGCGCCTTTCCATTTCTCCGGACAGCACTCGGGCACGAGCGGTTTTCGACCTGGCTTTGGCTGACAAGGTCGACCAACCCGGATCGTCGAGGCCGGACATAGTGACCAACGATTTCGAGCTCGGGCCCGACGAACGTATTGTGGTAGTCACGGGGCCTAACAGTGGCGGCAAGACGACCTTCGCCCGGGCCGTGGGGCAGGTCCACTATTTGGCCAGCCTGGGGCTCCTGGTGCCGGCCAAGGAAGCGGAGCTCGTCCTGGCCGACTCCATTTACACTTCCTTCGGACAGGAGGAGCAGCTCGGCACCCCACGTAGCCACCTAGAAGACGAGCTGGTCCACCTGCACGAGGTCATCTCGCTAGCTTCCCCCCGCAGTGTCATTGTGCTGAACGAGAGCTTCTCGTCCACCACTCTTCGCGACGCTGCCATTCTCGGAAAAGCGGTGTTGTCACAGTTGCTGGCGTCCGGTTCGCTTTGCATT
>JASHVH010000190.1 GCA_030039575.1 Acidimicrobiales bacterium
CTCGAGCTCGTCAATCGGGGCCTGCGCCGATGGCTCTCCAAGGGCTGACAAACCGGCACAGCGCGTCAACTGAGGGGGCCAAGCACCATAGGCCGGTAGAGGTTGAAGCCCTCGAGCCGGACAGTGAGCGGTCCTGCCCCGCTCGGTGGTGCCACACGTCCGGTCAGCGTCGCCGTCTGGCCGGCAAAAAGGGTCACGTCGCTGTCGTCCCACAGCACTGGGGCCAAGATATGGTCGCCGGCAGTCACCGAGGGGTGCAGCCCGACGGCCGGCGTGCCGGAAGGGTCGTCGTTGGAGACGGTCAGGGTCACGATGAGCTCGGCGCCGGCCCGCTCGGCCCGCGCCTGTGAGCTCACTTGGGCCGAGCGCATCTCACCTAGGGCGTGGAAGTCGGCAAACTGCGACAGGCCCATGTAATGCCAGGAGGCGTTGCCGGGGTCAAGGACGTCCTCGACGGTCGAGAGCCAGTAGACGTTCCTGGACACGGGCACATCCCCCTCGAGCAGCTCGAGTTCGAGGAACCAGGCCCCCTCGGCGTCGCCGGGGGTTTCGACCCCGGCCACCTCCACGACGGCGCGCGGAGCGAGCGGCCCGACCCCGTGGTGGTCTTCGCCTGCCGAGGGCCCGTCGGCGCGCCACCGCCGGACGGCCACGTCCAGAGGCTGCGTGCTCCGCACCGTACGGTTGACCACCTGCACCGAACGCCGGTCGTACGCGTAGAACACGTGGAGCCCTTCGAGGGCCTTCCCCGCTCCCCAGTAGGAGCCCGGGGTGTCGAGGTAATAGTCGAACAGCTGCCAATTGAGGCTCGGCCACGGAGCCGACAGCATCCAATAGATGACCCCGGTCGCCGGCTCGTCGGCCCCCGCCCGGCTCACAATGGCCTCGAACTGTGCCCGCGCCGCCTCGTAGGCCGCCAGCTGAGCCTTCCTGACGAAATCCTCCAGGGAGCGGGGCTGGCCGTAGCGGGCCGACAGTGCTTGGCCAAAGACGGAGAGGTTGTCGAACACCGACGGCGGCGCCGCATGGTACTGGGGCAGGTGCGGCTGCTGCCAAAGCTGCTCGAGCTCCTCCGGCGAGAGCATGCGCCGCAGGCTCGGGAGGCGAGGGACGGTGTGGCCGGCGCTGGTCTCGGAATTGAACCCGACCGCACCACCCAGGTTGGGGTCGCGCTCGTACCAATAGACCGGCGGCACCCAGGAGTAGGGGCCGGTCATCTTCATGCCTGAGGGGCCGGTTACCTCGCTGCCTTGCGCACAGGCCGATGAGACCACGGGCAGGTGCCAGCCCGCCGACTCCAGCGCGTCGGCGTAACGGCGGGCGACGTCGGTGGGCGGGGCAAAGTCGCTGCCGATCAGGAAGGCGATGACCGACGGGTGGTTCCGGAGCAGGCGGGCCTCCGAGGCCATCGAGCGTCCCGCCACCTCGAGGTCGGCGTCGTCCCATGCGTCACCCCCGGTCCCCGCCCACGCCTCCCACTTGTCGCAGCACTCCCAGCCGGGTAGCACCATCAGGCCGAGCTCGTCGCACAGCTCGTAGAACTCCGGGTTCTCCAGCTTCCCTTCAGGCCGGATGGCGTTGAGGCCGAGGTGCCTGGTAAGCGCCAACTGGCCGGCCAGACGGTTGTGGTCGTGCCGAAGGAAAAGATCAGGCGACCAGCCCGCGCCCAGGATCTGCACCGGCCGGCCGTTGACGCGGAACTGACGCCCGCCTCCAGGACGGACCTCGCTGTCGACTGTGCGCACGCCGAAGCGGGCTTCGGCGTGGTCGCTGAGAACCCCGCCCACCGTGGCCGTGACTGCCAGCCGGTACAAGGGTTGGTCGCCCTCGCCCGCCGGCCACCAGACCTTGGGCCCGGCCAGCACTAGCCTGGCGCCGGCGGCCCCGGAGGGAACGGCGGCCCCTTCAGGAACAGCGCCAGGCAGCGCAGAAAGCCGACCCGGACGCGCGCTCCCACCATGCTCATGTTCAAAAACAACGTCGCCCCGGCCCATCCCGCCGAACCGGAGGACCTCGCCGGCGCCGGCGGCCAGGGCGACCTCTCGGGCGAAGTGAAGGCGCGCCCCGTGCCCCGTGACTTCCCCGGCCACCAGGACTGTCTCGGCCCGCGTCGACACGTTGCTCACCTCGACCGTCACCATCAGGTCGGCCTCGGCGGGGCTCTCACCGGCTAAGCCGGCCAAGGCCGTAACAACGTGAGGCGGCCCCAACCGGGCGCTCCCGGTGCAGCCGACAATCACGTCCCGCCAGGGCCCCATGTTGTGGTCGGGGGGCGGCTGGCTCCAGTCGACCCACCCGATGGAAAGGTCCTCCATGGGGTGGCCCGGCACCACGCGAAGAGCGAGGGCGTTCAGGCCGGGGACGGCCACAGGCGTGATGTCGTGAACGGAAACGACGTATGCCCCGGCGACGGCCGATGCGTCGGCCACACGGTGGCCGTTGACCCACAGCTCGGCGCGCGGGATGACCCCGTCCACTCGCACAAAGGCGTGGTGCCCACTGGGCAGAGTGAACAATGCCCGGTACCACCAGGGGACCGCGAACCGGGAACCGTCAACCCGATCGCGCATGTTGGTCGAGTAGAAAACGTCGGGGTACTCCCCGTTCGCCAGCAGCGCCGCCATCACCGTGGAGCGGGGTGGGGCTGTCAGCCACGAACCGGCGTTGTATGCAGCCAGCGAGATGACGCTGCCGTCGTCGCCGGCATCCAGCGAGCTGGCCAACTGCCAAGAACGAACGGAGGCCGGCTCTCCCCTGGCCCGCGCCGCGGTCACGGCGTACGTCATGAGATTTGCACCTTCCTATGCATTGGGGGGGATGGGCGGCTGTGCATCTCTCCCCTCCCCTTTTCATGAGTTCTGCGGCAGCAAGATCGTCCGGCGTCAACCTGAACGGGCGAAAATGCTAATTCCGCCCTTACAGTACCTCTGCCCCATAACGGAGGTGAAGGGCACGGTGAAGTTCGGGAGTGGCCAAGCCCAGCCCGGCAACCAGTGGTCCTTCAGCTCTGAGGGGACTCGCGAGCCGGCTTCCTGAAAACTACCGGTCCCACAACTCGGGCGCGCGCTCTGCCCACCACCCGCACCCAAGGCGAGCAAGATAGGTAGCTGGGCACCGCAATATAGGCAGCGCTTCGAGTGCACGCGCAGTATTTATTTCCGAACCTCCTCGTCCCAATAGCTACGCGCCCGTGCCCGAGGGAAATCAGGCAGGCGCAATATGGCAATTGTCACAGCCTCGAGCACGCGAAAAGTCTCGAGCGAGGGCATTTGGACAATTGTCACACGATGAACGGACCTAAAAGAAGCGAGAGAGGGCGATGACCAGCAACCCCCGTGTCATTTCCGAACTAACCGTTCAACACAGCCACGATCTCCTGAGCGAAGGCCACCGGCGCCAGCTGGCCAAAGAGTACCGAGCCGGCCGGAGGTCGACGCTCAATGCGTCGTCTCCCCTACGCCCGCATTCGTTAGCGTCCCGGGTCACGGCCTTGACCGGTTCGATCGCTTCGCTGCTCCCGGCCCGGCGCAGAGGTCGGGCGGCGACAATAGCCGGGTCACCGGCCGGCTCCTCCTCGTCGAGCCCAGCGTCACACGCGCCGGCTTTACCGGCCCCAGATACCGCATAACCGCCCCCGCTCCGCGCCTGCCGTAGGACCGGGCCACATCCATGAGCTACGGCTCGTAGGCGCTCCCGGCCAGGTGCGCCTCGTCGGCGCGGCTACCGGCTCGGGCTCTGGTTGCGAACGCCGCCTCACAACTTGGAAAATGGCGACATAACGACGACGGTCGAGCGCGTACTGCTGGTCAGCCTGCCGGGCGCAAGACTGCCCGACCTGACGGCCCGGTGGCTCGAGCGGGGCTTGGCCGGGGTGGTCCTTTTTGCCCGCAACATCCCTGACTGGCGCGCCTTCCGCGAACTTTGCCGTTCTATTAGGGACTTGAAGCCCGACGCCCTGATCGCCCTCGACGAAGAGGGGGGTTCGGTCACCCGCATGGAAGCGACGACCGGGTCATCGTGGCCGGGCGCACGAGTGCTCGGTGTGGTGGACGACCTCGCACTTACCGCCCGCGCAGCCGCCACCATTGCGAACCGGCTGGCGGCGGCCGGCGCGAACGTGAACCTCGCCCCCGTGGCCGACGTCGTTACATGCGCAGCCAACCCGGTGATCGGCAACCGGTCGTTCGGGCCCGAGCCCGGCCTGGTCGCTCGGCACGTGGGCCAATGGGTACGAGCCACCCAGGCGGCCGGCGTGGCCGCGTGCGCCAAGCACTTCCCCGGCCACGGTGCTACCGCGACCGATCCCCATGTCGACCTGCCAGTAGTGAAATTGGACCGTGAGACACTGATGCAAGTCCACGTGGCCCCGTTCAAGGCGGCTATCGACGCCGGCGTCGTCATGTTGATGACGGCTCACGTCCTCTACGAGGGCATCGATGACCGTCCCGCCACGCTGTCGAGGACCTTGCTCGAAGATCTTGCCCGCAAGCAGTTGGGGTTCCAGGGCGTGATCGTCACGGACGCGCTAAATATGGGCGCCATCGCCCGCCACACCGGCGTTATGACGGGAGCCGTGGAGGCGCTCCGCGCCGGAGCCGACCTGCTGTGCGTCGACGGCAGTTTGGCACTGCAACAAGAGGTTATGACCGGCTTGCGAGACGCCGTGCAGGCTCACCTCCTCGGCTTGGAGCGCCTGGAGGAGGCCGCCGACCGCGTGACACGTTTAGCGTCGCGTCTCGCCCCCTCAAGTGAGGCCTTGCCGGGGGAGGGCGCCGGTGGCGTGCCCTACGCTCCCGGTAACTTCGAGCTCGGCCTGGCCGCCGCCCGCCGGGCTCTCCGGGCCGGGCCGCTCCCCGAGCCGCTCGACGGCGCCCCTTTCGTGGTCGAGTTGGACGCTTTGTCAACCGGTGCGGGAGAGATCCGTATGCACCTGGCCGACGCCCTGCGCCAACGCCACCCGGCCACGACGGGGATGATGGTCTCTCGGGGCGGCACGTTAGATGTGCACGAGGCCGTCGCCGCTGCGGGCGGGCGGCCGATCGTCCTCGGAACTCGCGATGCGTACCGCAAACCGCCCCAGGCCCGGTTGGTCTCTGACGTCCTTGTCGCTGCGCCCAGTGCGGTCCTGGTAGCGCTTGGCTCCGAAGCCGACACAGAGCTGGCCCCTCGTGCCGTACCGGCGCGTGGGGATGCGCCCCCCAACCTGGTGGCGGTGGCGGAGGTGCTAATCCCGCCCACTGGCGGGTCAACCTTCCCAACCACAGACCAGGGCATTGGCCCGGGATATCCACTGGCGCGACGCGCCCACCCGCTGCGCGACACTGAGCCTTGTAGGGGCCTCCCGACCTGATCGGCTCGGTACCTCGGGGCGGGCAGCGAGCAAAGGAGATTACTGATGAAAGCAAAGGTTGTCGAGGACGCGGATGTCGTCACTTACGTGGTCGTGTGCGACCCGGGCGACGAGGCCTTCTCCTCGCTGGTGCAGTTCGCCCGGTCGGAGAAGCTGGAAGCGGCACAGATCACTGCCGTCGGCGCGTTCCAACGCGCCACCGTCGGCTGGTTCGACCCTGCGGCCAAGCAGTACCGGCGTATCCCCGTCGACCAGCAGTGCGAACTCCTGTCGCTTGTCGGCGATGTGGCCGACAGTGACGATGGGCCGGTTGTGCACGCGCACGTAGTTCTCGGTCTGCCTGACGGGACCACGCGCGGGGGGCACTTCTTGGAGGGGTGGGTGTACCCCACCCTGGAAGCCGTGGTCACCGAGACCCCGGCCCACTTGCGCAAGGTGCTACGCCCCGATATCGGGATCGCGCTCATCGATCTCGACCAGTCCGAACCCTGATCTGGCCAGTCTCGCGACGGGAAGGAAGTCCCATGCCCACTCTCGACGACGAAAACGTCGCTCTCGCCCCGCCAATGCGCCTGCCTGGGTTCGAGTACCAGCTTGTGGACGTCGACGGGGTCGCCATTAATTGCGCCGTCAAGGGGGCAGGACCGCCGCTCCTGTTTTTGCACGGCTATCCCCAGAACCACCTCACCTGGCGTCATGTCGCGCCACGCCTGGCTGAGGACCACACAGTCGTCCTGGCCGACCTGCGCGGCTACGGCGACTCCGCCAAGCCTGTTCCCGACGACGCCGGCCTCGTCTATTCCAAACGGTCCATGGCCCGCGACCAGGTAGGGCTCATGCGCCAACTCGGCTTCGGGCAGTTCCAAGTGGTCAGCCACGACCGTGGGGCCCGGGTGGCGCACCGGCTGGTCCTGGACCATCCGGGCGTCGTCACCAGGCTCGTCATCATGGACATCGTGCCGACCCGGCATGTCCTGACGCACGTGACGCTGGCCGTGGCCACAACGAACTACTTTTGGTTCTTCCTCGCCGCCCGGAACGGGGCCCCCGAGCACATGATCGCCACTGACCCCGGTTACTGGGTCACCACCCAGACCGCCCAGCTCCTGGGTGCCGGCGCCAGCATCGAGCCGGCCGTGATGGCGGACTATATCCGCTGTTTCCGCCGGCCGGGCACGATCGCCGGCGTCTGTGCCGACTTCCGTTCGGCGGTGACTGCCGACCTTGCGGACGACGAACAGAGCGGTGTCGCCGGCCAGAAAGTTGAATGCCCGGTCTTGGTGTTGTGGGGGACGAAGGGGTTGGTTGGACCTGGTTACGACCCGGTCAGTACCTGGCAGCTGTACGCACCGGACGTCGTCGGCCGGGCGCTACCCACTGGGCATTTCGTCCCCGAGGAGGCGCCGGACCTTGTCACCGCGGCCCTCGAAGATTTTCTCGACTAGTGACGTTCAATAGCTTTACTTCTCGTCCTACGTATATGGGCCAAGTCGGCTCGATTAAAGGTGCGTGACGGCCGGTCGAGAGCACCTCAGCTTTGCATTTAGCCGACCGCCAGAGCCGGGCGGGAGTCACTCTGCCAAACAGCCATCGCCCGGCTCCAGGATCGGGCCGACCCCGCGCCGCGCCTTATGGCGGGCAATGCGGAGCAAAGCCCGGGCCGCTTGCCGCCCGCTTTCGCCCGTGCGTGACACGCGCGCCGCGATAAGGCCGGACACCAGCGGTGTGGCGAACGACGTGCCGCTCCACCGCGCCATTTCCCGGTGGAAACGATCATGGTCGCCTTCCCGAGGAGGTTCCTCGTAAAAATACTCGCCATCAGGGAACGCATTGATGACGTCGGTGCC
>JASHVH010000191.1 GCA_030039575.1 Acidimicrobiales bacterium
GATAATCGCTTGGATCCTCTCGCCGGCGGCAAGCTTCACGACAGGGTTCACCTTTGACCTCTCTGGCGGACGAGCGACCTATTGAGCGCCGCCCTCGTCCTGTGTACCTGCGAGTCGGGCCAACGCCGTCGGCACCGCGCGCACCTTGGCACAGAATTGGCCATCCAGGCGGCCGTCCTTCAGAAGATGAGTTGGCCACCGTCTTCGACGCCGACGTCCTGATCGGGTCTCGGCCAAACCTCGGATCAGCCGGACCGCCCGCTCGGCTTGTCTGGGCCGATCGATCTCGACCGGACGCTCTGCCTTCGCCATGGCCTCGATTGTCTCGTTATGCGGTTGAGGCCGAAAAGGGGCTCGAACCGCATCTCCAAGACATGGACTATGCGTGCTCCAGGTGCCCAGTGGCTTGACTGTGGGAGTCACCCTGGTATACTGCATGCCAAGGTACAGCCCTGCCAATGGGCCGTGCCACCGCGAGATGGTGTGTGAACAAGGAGCGGAGAGTATGCAGGTGGCAATCCTTGGTGCCGGGGGGAACATGGGGCGGCGCATCAGCCGATCTCTCCAGGGCAATGACGACTACAAGCTCCGCCTCGTCGAGCCAAGTGAGCGCGGCTGGGACCTCCTTAAGGAAATGGGCCTGTCAGTCGAGGACCCCGGCTCCGCCCTCTCAGGAGCGGAGGTAGTGATCTTCGCGGTCCCTGACCTCATAGTCCGGGAGGTCGCCGCCGAGACAGTCCCCAAACTGGACGCCGGGACAAGCATGTTGTTCCTCGACCCGGCGGCTATCGCCGCAAACCGCATTCCGCGACGTGACGACGTCAATTGCTACGTTACCCATCCCACGCACCCCCCTCTCTACAGCCTGCTCGACGAGAGCGACGCGGACGCCAGGCGAGACTTTTGGGGTGGCGGGCTAGCCCGCCAAGCCATCGTGTTCGCGGTGGGATGGGGGGATGGTGGGCCAATTGCGAACCAGGTCGAGCGGCTCGCCGCCACCATGTTCGCACCTGTGACCCGTTCGCACCGCATATCCGTCGACCAGATGGCGATGCTCGAACCCGCGTTGAGCGAGACCCTGACAAATGGCTGCGTCTCCCTCATCCACGAAGGTCTGCAACGAGTAATCGACGCTGGGGTGCCCAAGGACGCAGCACAGGACTTCCTAATGGGGCACTTCCAGATCGGTATCGCGATAATTTTCGAACAGCTCAATTGGAGATTATCAGCCGGCGCCCAAATGGCCCTCGAGAAGGCGCACAGTGCTCTTTTCAAGGACGACTGGTACAGGATTTTCGAGCGAGACTCAATTATGGAGAGCGTCCGCGCCATCACCGGGGGGGACTGAGGGCTGTTGAGCCACATTACCGGCGCCAAGACGCATCGTTCGACGGCTCACCGTTATGACCGGTAGTCCAGCGTGAGAGTAGGGCTCTCGTCCTATACCTACACTTGGTCCATTGGTGTCCGGGGCTATCCCCCTAAGGAACCGCTCACGCTTCTCCAGCTCATCGAGCAGGCCGCGTCGCTCGGAGTTAGTGTCCTGCAAGTAGCTGACAACTTGCCGCTCCACGAAGTAGCCAAGCGAGAACTGGATACGTTCGAGTATAGGGCTCGAGAGCTTCAAATAGAGGTCGAAGTGGGCACCCGCGGGATTGATGCGGCTCGCTTGCAAAAGTATGTCTCATTGGCCGAACGGCTCGGCTCGCCCATTCTCCGGGTAGTGATTGCTGGCGCAACTCATGACCTGACGCCGGACGAAGCTATTTCGATCCTTAGACCCCAACGGCACATGTTCGAAGAGGCGGGGGTGGTGCTGGCGATTGAGAACCACGACAAGTTCTCTGCCGACCAGTTGGTGTACATCGTCGAGGAGCTCGGCACAAGCTGGGTCGGCATCTGCCTCGACACCGTCAACTCCTTCGGCGCCCTTGAAGGGCCAGAGGTGGTGGTCAAGAAACTCGGGCCATTTACAGTTAACTTGCATTGCAAGGATTTCGTCATCCGGCGGGCCGAACATATGATGGGTTTCACGATCGAAGGCCGACCAGTGGGTCAGGGGCAACTGGACGTGCCATGGCTTGTGGAGCAACTTGGTGGGGCCGACAGGGACATCAGCGCAATTATTGAGCTTTGGACACCGCCAGACGCTAGCCTGGAGTCCACCATCGTCACCGAGCGAGCGTGGGCTGAAATAAGCGTTGAGTACTTGCGAGAACTCTTGCTCGTCCCTGACGCTGACACAAGGATAATTTCGTAGAGCGACGCTGTCGCTTGAGGGACTCGGCCAGTGGCGCTCCGGCCCGTACATGTACTCTGTCATCAGGCAATTCAGTGCATGCATGAGGCTTCTCGAATACGTTGAGAGTAGCGCTTCTAGGATCCCCGGTCCTCGCTGTCACCGATGCCTGCCCTAAAGAGCTCAGTCTGGCGACGTAACGAGGTTCCTCGGCTGCTGGCCGGCGGCTACCCGCTGCATGTTCGCAAAAATACTCTGGATTTTTCTCAGGAAAGCGTCACGCGTCCCTGCGGCGACGTGGGGGGTGACGATGACGTTCTCCATGACCAGCAGAGGGTTTTTGAAATCCGGAGGTTCCTCGCTGAGAACGTCGAGCCCCGCACCCGCAATTAATCCGTCTCGAAGGGCATCGCATAAGGCACTCTCGTCGACCAGTGCGCCTCGGGCGGTATTGATCAGGATGGCATTCGTTTTCATTGAGCTCAGGAAGCTTCCGTCAACAAGGTTCTTAGTGTCCGGCGTTAACGGCAAGTGAAGGCTGACGATGTCAGATGTGGCGAGCATTTTGGCTAGCGGCTGATACGAGACCTGGAGGCTTGCCTCCTCATCCGCCGAAATCCGCCTTTGATCGTAATAAGCAACTGTCATTTGAAAGGCGTTGGCTCGCGTGGCGAGTTCGTGGCCGATCCGGCCGAGCCCGACAATGCCGAGGGTTTTACCCGCAAGTTCGTAGCTGTTAGAACGGAACTGCCATACAGGCCACGAGCCTGCTCGGACCGCATGGTCCAGATTGCGAAGCTTCTTAAGGAGGGACAACATGAGTAATATCACGTGCTCAGCCACCCCTACCGACGTGCCCTCGGGCGTGATGGCCACCGGCACTCTTGCCCGCTGACAGGCTGCCAGGTCGATGTTGTCGTAACCCACGCCCTGGGCCTGAATGAGGCGGAGGTGCTGGCCGGCTCGGACAACGACTTCATCGACGCGAGACGTGGCGACGACGAGGAAATCAGCGTCTCGTACCTCCCGGACCAGCGAACCGTGAGCAGTACCCACAACACTGAGCTCGAAGCCGAGCGGCAGTACCGAGGTCGCCAGCTGAGCAAGGTCATCGGGTATAGGTTCGCCGTAGAGGACCCGGTAGGATGACTGAGCGGAGGTGACCAGGGTCAACCTCCCTATCTTGGCGACCGAACGGGTCGACTCCTAAGAATGGAGCCGCTCGGACCGGCAAACTGTGATTTGCTCACTCGTCGACGCCCCCAAGGTCCCGGAAGACCTGATCCACCCACGCTGGGGCTCCTCCTCCTGCCTCGATCTCAGCCAGCCTGCGTTGCTCGTATTCCCTGACCCGTGACAAGCGCTCAACCGCAAGCTCGGCATCGCGAAGCGGTACGACCACGACGCCGTCGGTGTCGCCCACGAGGATGTCGCCGGGGCACACAACCTGACCCGCGCAGGACACCGGTCCGTTGACCTGACCGGGCCCGTGCTTCTCGGGACTGTTGGGCGTGACTGCGCTCGCATAGACAGGCACACCGACGCGGCGCAGGCCTTCGACATCGCGCACGGCACCGTCGGTAACGACGGCTACCACACCACTTCTGGCCGCGACGATTCCAGTCATCTCACCCCAAACGGAATGATCGATATGTGCACCGGTGGCAATAACCATGACGTCGCCGGGCACCGCTAGAGACAACGCCTTCCAAACGACGAGGTTGTCGGCAGGAGGCGCCATTACCGTGAGCGCAACTCCGCACCACGGGCCTGCCAACACGATGGGCTTGACGGCGGGCGCAAGTGCCGCGGACCGTCCCAAGGCGTCGCCGAGGTGCCCTGTGCTGGCACCCTGAAATTGCGATACCAGCGAGGCGTCAGGCCGGGCGACGGCCCTCCTGACTACCAAACCTGGCATTGCACGTCGCTCCGGTTTGTCGTGTGGCGAGAACGACCGCCCGTCGGTCTCGTCCCTGGCTGAACCGGGAGGCCCAGATTGGCCAGCACGCTTCGGGTTGTAAAACTGGGGATCCTGTACTTTGGCAGGATCAGGCCGGTGACGTGACACTCGCGAGGCGGAGGTCCGCAGGCCCAAAACTTGAGTTCTGAGAGTAGAGGCCGAGACTGGCCCGTTCTCATTTTTGGGTATGTACTTTTTGGGCTCGCCGCAGGCGCATTAGTGTCGCAAACTTTTGACAGTGCTCCACACCTATCCGAAAAGTGAACCATTATCTGAGTAGTTTGCCATCCTTGGCAAGACAATTGCAAGTCTCGAATAGCCTTTCGTCATCTTGGCGGTACCGGCCGGAGTTCCAGGACCTGGGTGCGGACGGGTGGACGGCCGTTGAGCGCCGCAGTTGCGGGCGATGCCGGCTCGAAGTGGACGACCGCAGAACGTGGGCCGACTTGACACTGTCAGCACAAGTTATTACGATACGATGGCATGCCACGGGCCAGCCGAGACGTGCCGTCGAGCGGCCAACCGCGGTAGGGGCGAGGTCCATTGGAGCAGCCGAGCCTTGAGGTTAAACGCCTCGACCACGTCGGCGTGGTGGTGGCGAACGCTGATGCGGCCGCCTCTCAGTTCCAATCTTCGCTTGGGCTTCGTGTGGACGCGGACGAGGTCGTAGAGGACGTGGGCGTCCGGCTTGTGTACCTCGTCGGTCGCGAGGCACCTGACCAATGTGCCATACAACTTGTGCAGCCCGTCGGTGACGGCCCCATCGCGACGTACCTCAGCGATCACGGCGAGGGGCCCCATCACGTCTGTTTTGTCACCCCAGACCTTGATGAAGCGCTGGAAGTTCTGGGTGATAAAGAGGCGAAGGTGTTTGTGGGAGGGAAGAAACGGCGAGCGTGTTTCCTTTCCAAGCGTATTAGCGGCGCCCTCGTGGAACTGGTCGAGCCGCAAAGGATCAATCGGGGCGAGGGCGCGGGATGTACACTGTAAATGCCCCGGTTCACGCTGACGAGGTGCTGGCCTCATTTGAGCGCTTGGATGTGCTGTTCACAGCTCTGAGCCTCGGGATCCCTCAAGACGTTGCCGCTCTAGACTCGTTGTGCCTGAAGGCAAGGATCACTAGAGCGGTCCCGCATGTCGCCGGACAACCGTTGTGTGGGGCAGGTCGGCCGCGTCTGAGTCCGCTCCGGACGTGAAGGGGTTGAGATGAAAGCAGCCGTCACTCTCGGGCCCGAGCACATGGAGCTGCGGTCTGTCGCAGACATTGAGCCGGGCCCCGGCCAAGCTGTCCTATCAGTCTGCGTGGTCGGACTGTGTGGCTCGGACGTGCACCTGTACAGAGGTACCCATCCTTACTCTCGCTTCCCGACCATTCAGGGCCATGAGTTATCGGGAGTGGTGCGGGAGTTGGCGGAGGACTACGACGGGACGTTGAGCGTAGGTGACCTGGTGGCCGTGGAGCCATTCATCCCTTGTGGCGCTTGCATCGCTTGCCGGCGTGGTCACCCTAACTGCTGCACGAACCTCGCGGTGCTCGGGGCCCATGTTGACGGCGCCCTAGTGGAACGCATCGCGATGGATGTCAACGCGTGTTACCCGGTCGACCAGCTCGATGTAGAGACAGCGGCGCTAGTCGAGCCCGTCTCCATCGGGCTTCAGGCCGTCGTGCGGTCGGGGGCCACCAACGGGGACACGGTGGTGGTAATAGGTGCGGGTCCGATCGGCCAAGCCGTTGTCCTCGCCGCACAGGACCGCGGGGCGTCCGTGATGGCCGTTGACCTCTTAGACAACCGTCTTGCACTGGCGGCCCAGATGGGTGCAGAGGTCACCGTGAACACTTCTGTTCATGAGCTGGCTGCTGAGGTCGATGAGTGGACGGCGGGGGAGGGACCGACAGTCGTAATCGAGGCGACCGGCGTAGGGCGGTTACTGCGGTCCGCTGTAGACCTCGTGGCGCCGTCGGGGACGGTAGTGGTGGTCGGTATTTCGAACGACGAAGTGCCGTTGTCAGTGGCCACCTTTACTCGCAAAGAGATAAATTTACTAGGTTCGCGCAATAATAAAGGTCTTTTCGGCTCGGCGGTCGACCTCGTACAACGGAACAGAGACCGCGTCGCCCAGCTCGTGACGCACCGTTTCAAGTTCGACGAGACACCGGAAGCGATCTCATTCGTGATGACTCATTCGGATGTGGCCGAGAAGGTCCTTGTAGTGGTCCAGGACGGAAGGTAAGGAGGCTCTGTGAAGAGCATTGTGGTTGGTGGTGGCGCGATGGGTTCTATCTTCGCCGCCGGCTTGGCCCAGGCCGGCGAAGAGGTGGTCGTGCTTGACACGGCAACAGATCTGGTCCAGTCCATTAATGCTCGAGGCGTGTCTTTGCAGACCGCGGACGGCAAGGTGGTTAGCCAGCTATCCGCCACCAGCGACCCCAGTTGTCTTCAGATGGCAGACTTGGCCGTGGTGTTTGTCAAAGCTCACCATACGGGCGAGGTTGCTCAAGCCTTTGGCGACCATCTCGGCAAGGGAACCGTGGTCGTCACCCTTCAGAACGGGTGGGGAAATGCAGACACGTTGGCACACAGTGTGGACGTCGACAATCTTGTGATGGGTGTTACTTACCACAGTGGCACCGTCACTTCGCCTGGCGTCGTAGCCCATACAGGACGGGGCCCGACCTTTGTAGGGCCATATAAAGCCGATGGCGACCTATCTCTCGCCCGCGACGTAGCCAGTACCCTGATAGCTGCCGGTTTCGAAACCACGGCCACGGCCGACGTCCGCACGGAGATTTGGAAAAAACTGGTTCTAAATGCGGCCACCTTACCTGTCGCGGCCACGACCGGATTGCAGGCGGCCGAGATGCTGGAGTTGCCTGACGTGGCTGGCCTCATCGAAGCACTGGCCGGCGAGGCGTTGGCAGTAGCGGCCAAGATCGGGCTCAACGTGGACCCCGTCGAACGATTGGCGAGGATCAAGGCCGTGTTGACAGGGGCGGGTCAAGGGAAGCCATCGATGCTCCAAGATGTGGAGGCTCACCGCAAAACTGAGATCGAAGTGGTCAACGGGGCGATAGTCCAGACGGCGCACGAATGTGGTATCGACGTCCCGGTGAATGTTGCCATGTGCGCGTTGGTGCACGGCATCGAGAGGAGCTGGTCACGATGACAACCCGACTCACCTTCTATGGCATCGCTTGCTATTTGGCTGAAGGGCCAAACGGTTGCGTGCTGTTCGATCCGTTCCTTACAGGCAACCCTGTAGCACCGATCGGCCCTGACGACGTGCCCACGCCCGACGTAATCGTGGTCAGCCACGCCGCATTTGACCATTCTGGCGACGCCGCGAAAGTTGCTTTGCGGACAAAAGCACCGGTCATCTGCGGGGTGGACACGGCAGAGTTATTGGTCGAGCAGGGAGTTGACCGGGCTCAACTGCGGACTACGGTGTGGGGGATAGCTGTCGCGGTTGGCAATCTCTTTATCCAGCCGGTCGAGTGCCATCACTGGTCGGTGGCGAAATTGTCCGACGGGCGCTTCGTTACCGGTACGCCTATGGGCTTTGTGATCACTCTAGAGGAAAACTGTCGTATCTACCACTTCGGCGATTCGGCCGTGTTCGGCGACATGCGGTTGATCGGAGAGCTCCACCACCCCACGGTTGGGCTACTCGGGTGTACCCAGCCGTGGTCGCTGGTGGCCCCTGGCCCCGGTGAGGTCGTGACGGGCGAAATGGCCCCTCGGGAGGCGGCACTGGCCGCTGAACTGTTGAGGCTAGAACTAGCAGTCGGGAGCCACTACGAAGACGTCAGTCATCCGCATGTGTCCGAGTTCTTGGACGAAGTCGGCAAACAGGACAGCACTGGCCATCGACAGGCATTGGCCATGCGGCCTGGCGAGACGATCGACATTGACGGGCCGACCTTCAGGTTCGTCCGGTGAGCGGTGTCGTACGTTACCGGACCGAGTCAGGCACCGTGTTGGGTTGGCTGTCTGGTACCAGCAGCGTCCTGCCGCTACGGGAACAGACTTGGGCAGAGCTTTTCGGCTCGGGTCGTCCTACGCCTGACGTGGAAGAACAGCCGGTCGAGTGCGCTGAGCTCCTCTGCCCGGTAGACCGGCCTGGCAAAGTCTTGTGTGCAGGCATCAACTACGCCAGCCACAAGAGCGAGAACCCGGCTGCTGTGCTGCCGCAAGTCCCCTTCTTCTTCTCCAAGTTGCCGAGTGCCGTTATCGGCCCAGGTCAGGCCGTGCCCAAGCCGCGGCCAGACACCCAACTCGACTACGAGGTTGAGCTTGCGGTCGTGATAGGGCGTCGGGCGAGGATGCTCACTCCGGCCGATGCCCTCGGCGCAGTTTGGGGCTACACGGTCATGAACGACGTAAGTGCCCGCGACATCCAGTTCACCGATAGTCAGATAACGCTCGGCAAAGGATGTGACGGTTTTTGCCCCCTCGGCCCGTGTGTCGTCCCCGCCGCCGAGGTGCCCGACCCTCAAAACTTGATCGTGAGCTCCTACGTCAACGGCGAGCAGCGCCAGAGGGAGTCCACGGCCAACATGCTGTTCGGTGTGGCCGACCTGCTGGCGTACGCGAGCCGCTATATAACGCTCGAGGTTGGCGACGTTATCACCACAGGCACGCCAGCGGGCGTGGGATGCTTCATGCAACCCCAGCGTTGGTTAGAGCCGGGCGACCTCGTCGAGGTCCAGGTTGACGGTATCGGGCGTCTGTCCAACCCCGTCGTCGCGGGCTGGTAGCCCGACCTGGTGAAAGGCACTGAAGGGATAGCGGCACCGCGGACGGCCGTTCTCCGCGCCGCCCAAGCGTCGGTGCGGCTCGACCCGCCCGCACTGAGGTCACTGAGTTGGCGCGGCGTGGAGCTGGTCCAGTCTGTCCCCGCAACGGTCAGAGACCGCAATTGGGGGACCGTCCCGGGCGTCGTTACCGATCTGGAAACCGCTTCTTCGGGCTGCGCGTCCCGCTCGACCTTTGTATGCACGCACGATAATGGGGACGTCGGCTTCGCGTGGGACGGTGAAGTCAACGTCACCAGCGCGAGCCAGCGGAGCTGTGTCATCACCTACTCAATGAAGGGGCGGGCGACGCGAGAGTTCACCGCCAACCGGATTGGCTTCTGTGTCCTTCATCCTCTCAGCGTGGCTGGAAGACCCGTCTTCCTCACCGCCTCGAGTGGAATAACATCCGGTTCATTTCCTCGGGCTATCTCGCCGCACCAGACCTTTTTAGAGCTGACCGCGATGTCGTACTCGGTCGGAGACGCCGCAGTGCACATTCGTCTTGAGGGCGGTCTATTCGAAACAGAGGACCAGCGCAATTGGACCGACGCATCGTTCAAGACCTATGGCCCGCCCTTGCGAATACCGTTCCCCCGCGCCTACAAAAGAGGCGAAGAGGTACGGCAAGAAGTGGTGGTCGAGCTAACCGGTCCGGCGCGTAGCTATCGATTACCCGGCGGCCCACGCGTCATCGGGGTCCACTTGGGTGGGATACTGCCCGCCAAGCTGCCGGCCATCGGGATCGGGGTCGGTGGGTCCGAGCCCCCTGGTGACTTATCTGCCCTCAAGGACACTATAAACCATCTGAGGCCTTCACATTTGCACGCCGTGGTAGATCCGCAAAAAGCAGGCTGGCAGTCTGGCTTGCGGGCTTCGGCCGCTACGGCTTCGGCGGTAGGTGCGTCGTTACAGTGCGAGGTCGTGGTCAGCGAACCGGGCCAGATGGAGGTGATCGCCCGGGCCTTGGCGGAAACTAAAGACTCGTTAAGCCGAGTGATGGTCTTTGAAAAGAAGTCGTCGGTCACGACGCCCGCCGTTGTGTCGCGATGGGTGCGGCTGGCCCGACTCTATGACCTTCAGCCTTCGATATTCGCGGGAAGTCGTGCCAATTTCGCGGAGTTGAACCGCAACCGACCATCTTATGAACTGATCTCGGGGTTGACGTTTCCAATTAATCCACAAGTACACGCCTTCGGCGACGATGAGATTGTGGAGACATTGCCTGTTCAAGAATTGGTCACGCGACAGGCTGCCGCCATGGCCGCCGGCCTTCCGTTGCACGTCGGTCCGGTAACCCTGAAACCGCGGTTCAACCCGGTGGCCACGGATAAAGCAGAGTTGTCTGAGCCCGTGGCTGACCCGCGCCAGTCGTCGTGGTGGGCCGCGGGCTGGACGGTGGGCAGCCTGGCGGCTCTGTCGCGCGGCGGAGCTGGGTCGGTCACTTATTTCAGCGCTTTTGGCCCGGACGGGCTCCTATACAAGGCTCGGTCGGCTCCGCGGGGCCCTTTAAAGCCTTACCCCGTTTTCGAACTTCTACGTCGGGTTGTGACCATCGGGCCCGCTCATTTGCTCGCGACCAACGTAAGCGACGACAAAGCGCTCGCTGTGCTGGCCTTGTCGGCACATGACCGCTTCTTCGTCTTCGCGGCGAACCTCGTGAACGCAACGAGGGTGATGACGGTCAAGGGGCAGCCGTTCGATTTCGTTTGCGAGCGGCTGCAGGTGGGGGGTGAGCAACTGGCCGCGGGCCGGCCCGCACTTTCGGGGGGCGTGACCCACCGGGGCACCCAAGTCCGTTTGGCTCCATATGAGGTCGTGCTACTGACCGGGCCATTTTGAACAAGTAATGCTGAGCTGGACCGGAGACGTGCTCAAGGTCAAGTGCGATGTACGCAAACGCGATTCCCTACGCACGAGCTTTGGGTCAGGCAGATGACGATGCCTAGTTCACGGCGAGACCGTTGCGCGAATGGGCGCCCGGCCGTACCGTTGGGGCAGTTCACGCTCGAGGTTCGCTTAGCTTTGACGTAACTTGTGGCTGAAGAGGTAGCAGACACCTGGTTGGCGCCAGGCTGGCCGGCCACGACTCGGACGGCGTAATCCGGTTGACCATGTAGTCGGACCAGGCCGGTTATGGTCAACTCGGGCCTCAGGGCACGCCGTCGGTGGTTAAGCAGTTTGGCGGCGCGGCCTCTGTGACGCGGCGTGGTTTCGGACACCACTCGACCCATTTTGTCTCAGTGCCGGTAGCCAACCTCGCTGGTGAGTGGCAGAGAAGTGCGCCGCCAGCACGCTTGAAGGCATCCCGGCCTCGTCAACGGACAGAGGCAAACCGGATGGATTTCGGGGGTCCTAAGGTCGCAAGTCGCGCTTCATTGAGGCGAGAATGCACGAGCCTTTCATTTCGGATTGCCGATGTCCGAGGCCCTTGTCGTGGTGCGCCTCGACTGGCGAGGCGCGTTCGCCCGGGCGGGGGTCAGTCAGGAGCGCTTTCGCCAACGGCAACTGGTCGGGGGCTCCGACGATTGTTCGCACGCGTCGGCTTCTGGCCCAACGAACGCCAAAGATTGGCAGAGTCCTGGAGGTGATCGGCCATGGCGAGCCCGGCCTCCACACTGTCGCCGTGCTCTATGGCATCGAGGATACGCTTATGGAAGGCGATCGCGCCCTGACGCCGTGCTCGCTTTCCGAGGGTTTCCTCCCGGATCTTCAGCAAGACGTGGCCTATCGAGTCCAGCATGACCATGTAGAGCTCGTTATGGGTGATCTTTGCGATAGTGCGGTGGAACTCGACATCTCTTATGGAAGATAATTCTGGCGAGTCGCTTGCCTCGGTAAGGGCTTGAAAAGCGGCTCGGAGCTCTTCGAGATCTTCCTCGGTCGCGCGCTCTGCGGCTACCGTTGCCACTCGCACTTCGAGCATTTCCCGTACCTCATGGATCTTCTCGTAGGAGAACGGCCCCTCTTCGTGATAGCCACCGCGGGTCTCGATGAAGAGGCGCATGGCTTCGGCGACGTTGTCGGTGTTCACCTGGGTAACGACGACGCCGCGGCCGGAGTTGATGCTGAGCACGCCTTTACCAGCCAGGGCGCGGATGGCTTCCCGGACGACGGTCCGGGACACCCCGAGCGACTCGCCGATCTCGCGCTCGGGTGGGAGGCGGTCGCCCGGCCGCACTTGCCGGGCCGCGATCATGTCCAAGAGCTGGTTGGCCACGCGATCGGTCAGCCCCATTTCGCGCTCGACGCGCGTGAACTTGACTGTTCGGCGGTGCGGCTCAGCCATAGCGGTTACCTCGCGTACTGGACTATGCTAGCCGAGCGCTGCGATACATTTACCGATCCGCTCGTGCAATGGGATGCTGTTCGCAAGAGCCCTCGTTGTGGGCTCGGCCCGAGGCCCGCGTCACCTCTCGATGTGCGGCCTGTAAAGTCACCGTTCATCCACGTAGTGATGCGGCCTCCTTGAGCTCCGAGCTTAACCTCTTAGAAGCCGGGCCCCACCTATCGCCCTTGCCATCGAGCGGTGACCCGCGGACGTGAATAGCGGCGCGCCAGATGATTTTAGGCCGTTCCCCAGGCGTGGTGGCTACCCGCCGGCCTCACCGTTGTAACCTGGCGATCGCGAGCAACAGCCTTTGCGATTCCGACCACGTGAGCGGGGCAGCCGCATGTGACCCCCCGGGGCCAGACATCCCATATGCATGAGCTGGTGTGAAGCCTGACCCGCCGCCGCGGTGACGAGAGCTCTGGACGAAGCGGCTACTGGGCCCTGGGAGGGTCCTGGGAAGTGCGAGCGCATGTGAAGCCGCTTCGCGTTGGCCTACGGGGCAGAAGCAGTGCCCCGCCAAGGTGCACATTCCGCCCCGAGCGATAGCACGCAGAGACGCTATGACTTGCACACCATCAGATGGCATGCCAAACTGTAAACTCGTGGCAGAGGAAGGGCTTGCCCACCGTGCAGTACCCTGTTCCGGGCCTCGGTTTAGCCCGCTCAGGCGGGCGCTTCGCGTCGGCGCGTTAGCACCAACACGAGGGAGCAGGCCGGATGGGCGGAGCTTACGGCAGGCAACGTGCTTTCGCACAAAGGACGCGGTCAGGAAAGTGCCGCCGCGGTTGCGGGCCGGCCGCGTTCTTCAAGGCTTTCGACCTAACGTCTTTGGTTGCGGCCGACGCAATCTCGCCCGGCGACTGGTCGAACCCGCGCTCTCGCCCTGGTCCATCGGAGTTGGCCCGGCCAGCCACCCCGGAGTGGACCTGCATGGAAGTAGTCGTAGCCCAAAACGAGTCAACAGTGGTGTTCTCAGGCCTGTCAGCGCCGTCGACCCACGGTGTTGTCACAAGCTGATAGTCGGCGTTTCACGGCATCGGGGGTCGTCGGTATTGCACCAGGACGCGGCAAACAGGAGGAATTTAGGCGACCCTTTGGTCAGTCCGTGGCAAGCTGTGAGCAGCGCCAGAGATACGTGCCAAGCCTAAATGCAGCGACCGCTCGGCAGCAGACTCGCCCATAAGCGGGAAGAAATGAACATTCGCCTGGAAAATAACACAAAAAGGAAAGGGGAACCGCGTGAAATTACTCAGACGCAAGTGGCTAAGCGTGGCCATCGCGAGTACGACTATGGTCGGGGTGCTTGGTGCCGGCGGCGTCGCCGCAGCTAGCAGTAGCTCACCCGTCACAATCCAGTACTGGACCAACGACACCAACCCGGTCGAGGCTCAAATCGTCTCCGCATTCGAGAAGACCCACCCAGACATCAAAGTTCAGCTCACCGCCTACGCGACGGCTGACTACCTCGCGGCGATGGCGACCGCCGCAAGTAACCGCTCGCTCCCTGACGTCTTCTTCGAGGGGTTGGGCGATACGCTCGCGCACCAATACGAGGACGCTGGTCTTGTTATGAACCTCACGCCCTATGCCGACCAGCAGCACTGGGCAAGTAAGTTTTCTCCCCTGTCGATAAAGCTCCTCACCTATGAGAACAAATGGTGGGAAGAACCCCTCTACAACATCGCTTTGGGCATCTTCTATAGAAAGGATATCTTCGCCAAGCTGCACATCTCGGTGCCGACCACCTTCGCTGAGTTCGCTTCGGACCTTGCTGTTATAAAGAAGGCGGGCTACACGCCGATGTCCGTTGGGGGTGAGACCTATTATTTGCCGATGCGCTTCTTTGACGGCCTCCTCCAGTACTATGGGAAGAACAGCTTCTACACCGCACTGGCTGAGAGGAAGGTGTCGTGGGATTCGACACCGGTTATAGAGGCATTTACCACTCTCAGGCAGTGGACGGTGGACAATTACTTCACACCAGGATACCTCTCGATCCCCGACACCCAGGACAACATTCAGTTCTTCCAAGGTCGAGCCGCAATGGTCCTGGAGGGGTCCTTCGAGGACGCCACTATCAACTCTGCCAAGCAACCGATGTCCGATTACGGGTTCTTCCCGTTCCCAGAGGATGAGAACCCAGATCTCTTGAGTACCTTTTCACAGGGCATAATGATTAGCTCTACGACCAAGCACGTGCAGGCGGCTCTGACATTCATGGAGTATTACGACAGCGCCGCAAACCTCAAGCAGTTCGCGAGCACCTTAACGCAACCCGACGCCCTACTGGGTGTCCCTCCCCCGGCGTCGCAGCCGAACGCCTCGGCCATGGCAGCGTTGATCAACAAGGAGGGCGTCGGGTACCTTCCAACCGACCAGATTCTTCCAACGCCCTTGGTCAACAGCTTCTCCAAGGCTCAGGCGGCCGACATCACCGGATCGATGAGCCCCACAGCCACCGCCCAGTACCTTGCAAAGGCAGTTGCCTCATATACGGGAAGCTGGCCGTGGGGCAACCAACCAGTTCCGTAAGGAGCTTGCACCATTCGTAGCGAGGGCGAGCCCGAGGTTTCGGGCTCGCCGCTTCGCGCTCCCCCTCACTGGTGTTGATCAGCCGCAGGAGGGGCTATCGTTGCGCAAGTGGGGCTCATCCTCTGACAAGCGTAAAGGCAGGGATGTTCATGTCGGCGGTCGGCCGTGACCGTTCAATCGAGGTTGATGAGGCCACGGCTTCCGGTGCGCGGGTAGCCTCGTCAGGAAACGGCTCGCGACAGTCCTCGTCGACACCCCTCGCGCGACGTCGATCCCTCCGGCACCGTGCCAACTGGGTCAGGATCAACTGGGTCATTGGGTTAATGGCTCTCCCGGGGTTGGCTATCTATGGTATTGCCATCGTCTACCCCGCGATAGACACTCTCTTTACCAGCTTGTTCAATTGGGACATTCTTTCCGGCGTACATAAGTTCGTCGGACTGGGCAACTATACCGAGTTCCTCCACGACAGCACATTCCGCCAAGCTGCGGAGAACACGGCCATCTGGACGATCGTCTACGTGCCATGTGTCCTGGCGATCGGCTTGTTGGTAGCGCTTTTGCTTAATCGACCGTTTCGAGGACGTACCGGGCTTCGGATCGTTTTCTACCTTCCGTTCGTTCTTTCTAATGTGTCGGCCGGGCTCATGTGGACCTTCATGTACTATCCGTCTAGCGGGATCCTGGACACAATAACTCAGCGTATCGGCCTAGGTGACGTTGAATTCCTAGCTAGTCCCCATCTCGTCTTGTTCTCCGTCCTGGCCGCCTTCACGTGGCAGGGCGTGGGTGCCATGATGATCATCTTCCTGGCCGGCCTGCAAACCATCCCTCCCGAGTTGAACGAGGCTGCAGACGTGGGGGGCGCCTCGAGCTGGCAACGGCTCCGCCTTGTGACCATCCCTCTGTTGCGTGAAAGTTTCATCGTGGGCGGCTCTCTGGCGCTGATCACATCGCTGAACGTCTTCAATATCATTTACGTAATGACGCTAGGCGGACCTGGAGATGATAGCCAGGTGCTCGGAACTCTCACGTATTTCGATAGTTTTGACTTCGGCGAGTTCGGGGAGGGGTCAGCCGTAGCGGGAGTTCTTGTAATTATCGTGCTCCTGCTCGGGATTACGTTTATCCGAAGGATGGCACGGGATCGATATGCCTGAGGCTATGACAATCTCCACCCCAACACTGCGTCGTTC
>JASHVH010000192.1 GCA_030039575.1 Acidimicrobiales bacterium
CCACGGGCTCGCCTTGGCCGGCTTGCAATCGGCGAAGTAACCGCCGCTTTCCCAGTCCCTCCCTGGCCGTCCAGTCGCCAGCCATACAATCGTGCGGGCGCCTTGCTCCGGCGAGCGCATGGCTAGGCGGAACGGCGAGCGGACCACTGCTCGGACCACGAGCGGGCCATCCAGGCCCCAACGGGTACGGACCATGCCCGGATGGGCGGCGGCCGCGCTAACACCCACCGGGCCCCAACGGCGGGCCAGCTCGCGGGTGAACAGCACGTTGGCCAGCTTGCTCGCCTTGTAGGCCCGAAGCGCGTCGTAGCCCCGGCTCATGTCCAAGTCTTCGAGCACTACCCTGGCGTCCCGCGCCGCGCCGGCCTGGCTCGAGGTCGTTACTACGACGGCTCCGCCAACGCTCAGCTGAGGCCGCAGGAGCATCGTGAGCAGGAACGGCGCCAGGTGGTTGACCTGGAAGGAAAGCTCGTGGCCGTCGACGGTGAGGGTGCGTCGAGCGCCGGCGATAAGCCCGGCGTTGTTGACCAGGACGTCGACCCTCGCATGCCGGCTGGCCAGGTCGGCAGCCAGGGCCCGCACCTGTTCCAAACGGGCGAAGTCGGCCACGTGGCCCTCCGCCCCAAGCTCGGCCGCCACTGCGTTGGTCTTGGACGACGACCTCCCGACGACCACCACCTGGTCGCCTCGGCTTTGCAGCGCCCGGGCCACTGCGGCGCCGATGCCGTCGCTCGCCCCAGTGACGACGACCACACGACCGTTCTCGGACTGTGCGCCCATAGTGAAAGCGTAAACTATGGTCCATACTCCACGGTCAAGGGCCTGTCCAACGTGCTGATCGGTGAGGTTGCCCGCCGGGCGGGAGTCAGCCGGGACACCGTGCGCCTTTACACGCGCCTCGGGCTGGTCAGCTGCTCCCAGCGCTCCGCTGGTTCGCGCTCCTACGCCGACTACGACGACGCCGCACCAGAGCTCATCACGAACATCAAGGTCGCCCAATCCCTTGGCTTTTCACTGTCCGAGCTTGGCCCGATCGCGGCTGCCTACGTAGCCGGCCGTCTCGACGCCGACCAACAGCGGCACTTGCTCCAGGCCAAGCTCACCGAGGTCGAGGACAAACGGCGCCAACTAGCCCAGGTGGCCAAGTTCCTCCGGTCCAAGTTGAAAGAGTTGCCCACGTCGGGCTAAGCAGAGTTTCGTGACCCGATAGGCTGGCTATGACGCCCGCATGGCGGTCCCTCCACGAAAGGACTTGGCATTTGTTGGCTCGCGTCATCACCCTGCACACCCCGGGCGAGTCAGATCCCAAGCACTATCTCGTGTCGGTGCTCCCCGGCCCGCGGTCGAGGTCTTCGAGGTCGAGCTCCGAGCTGAGGTGACCCACGAGGGAACCTCGGGCTGACCCTGTGGCGCATCTGGTCCGTGAGGGCATTGTCCTTGCTTACGAAGAGGCCGGCACCGGCGCCCCAGCCCTCGTGTTCGTGCATGGCGCGGCGTGTAATCGTCGTTTCTGGGGCCCGCAGGTCCGCCAATTTGCCTCTTCCCATCGGGTCATCACCGTAGATCTTCGCGGTCACGGAGAGAGTGATGCGCCGCTACAGCCGTACACCATGCGACTGTTCGCCGACGACCTGGCGTGGACGTGCACGCAGCTCGGGGTGGAGGAACCGGTGGTGATCGGCCACAGCCTGGGCGGGATGGTGGCCCTCGATTTCGCCTCCGCGTACCCAGAGCGCGCCGGCGCCATCGTGCTGGTCGACTCGCTCCTCCTCGCCGGCGGTGACCGGGCCGGCACGGTGCGGGACCTCGTCGACGGGCTTCGGGGCCCCGACCCGTCCTTGGCCCTTCGCCGCTACTTCGCCAGCTTGTTTGGTCCGTACGATGACCCCGAGGTCAGATCCTGGATCCTCGATCAAGCCGTGCTGACCCCACCGCACGTGACCAGCTCGCTCTGGCAAGAATCCATCCAGACCTGGGACGACGAAGCGGCGTTGCGCGAGTGCGGGGTGCCACTGCTCTACATCGACGCCGGCACCCCGAATGCCGACCTGGCGCGAGCCCGCGAACTGTGCCCAGGGCTGATGACCGGGCGGACCATTGGCTCGGGGCATTTCAGCCCGCTGGTGGTCCCCGAGCAGGTGAACGCCATGCTCGAGCGCTTCCTCCACATCGGGTTGAACCGGCCGGAATAGCGCATCTCGGGTACTGGGAGCTCACGCGGCTCTAGACATCAATCTGATTCTGATGTATCGTTTTTTGATGTGAATGCTATGGGCCTGTTCCTCTTAGCCCACCGGCTCATGCAGATCGCCGAACAGGCGCTCCCGCAGGGCAATGCCGCAACCAGCGTCCGATTGGTGATGGCGGACGTCTCGTACCACCCAAGCAGTTCGATCAGCGAGATCACGCAACGGACCGGGTTCCCACAGAGCCTCGTGTCGGCGGCCGTCGCGAAGCTGCGAGAGGTCGGCGTCGTGGAAACGGGGCCCGATCCGGCAGACCGCCGGCGGACCATCGTCCGCCCCGCCCCCGCAATGGGGACGTGGGGCAGGCGCCCGTCTATGCGAACGCCGATCGATGCAGACTTGGCCAAAGAATTGCGCCCGGAAGTTCAAGCGCACCTTCCCGAAGCAGTCGCGGCGCTCGACTTGCTTGCTCGTCTGCTCGTCCCGGAGGTAGTGGCCGACAACGACACTTAGCCGTCTGCGTCTGGTGGACGCTCCTCTAGCCATCACCCAAGCGCATTAACCGGCGAAGTCCCAACCGGGTTGTACAAGTTCGCGGCTTTCACAGCCGCGCCCTTGTCCGAACCGCCATCGAAAGTAAAGGACCAAACAAAGGAGTTGCCATGCCCTTCTTCGCACCCCGCCGCTGCCGGCAACGGGCCCACGCCTTCGCGGCCCCCCTGTTCGTGGTCGTTGCCATAGCTTCGCTCTTGGCCCCTTGCTCGACGGCGCCCGCGTTGGCCAGCGTTCCGGGGCCGGCTAGTTCGGGCACCGTATGGCTTTGCCGTCCTGGGCTCGTACCCGACCCGTGCGAGACGGCCCGCGCCGCCACGGTCGTGCAGGCTACGGGCGCCAGGTCGCTGTTACCCGCACAGACGTCGGCGCTGGCCTCCCGCTTTGACTGTTTCTACGTTTACCCGACGGCGAGCCGTGAGGGCTCCTACAACTCCAACCTCGTCGTGCAAACCCCGGAGGTTGACGCCGCCATTGCCCAGGCTTCCAGGTTCACCCAGGTCTGTAAGGTGTACGCCCCCATGTACCGCGAAGTGACCTGGCACGGTATCGAGGAATGGTTCGCCGACCCGAGCGTGGGAGCCACCGCCGGGCGGGTCGCCTACCAGAGCATCCTGGCCGGCTTCGAGGACTACCTGACGCACTACAACCGGGGTCGGCCTCTGATCTTGATCGGCCACTCCCAAGGCTCGGCCATGCTCATTTTGTTGATGGAGCACCTGGTGGACGACAATGCCGCCCTGCGCAGCCGATTGGTACTGGCGATCATCCCCGGTGGGAACGTGCAGGTACCTACCGGTGCCCTGGTCGGAGGCAGCTTCTCTCATATTCGTCTGTGCAGCACGACTGGACAGGCAGGGTGCGTCATCGCCTACTCGACCTTCCCGGGCGTACCGCCGGCGCGGTCGGTGGTGGGCCGGCCCGGCCGTGGCATCTCGGCCATGTCGGGCCAAAGTGCCAGGGGCGGCGTCCAGGTGGCATGCGTCAACCCGGCGGCCATCGAGGGTGGGACGGCCACGCTCGATACGTTCTTCCCGGTCCTGTCGAGTGGGGTGGTGCCTCCGTCCAGGACCAGCGCCACCACACCACGCGCGGTAAGTACTCCGTGGGTCGAATACCCGGGCCTCTACCGGGCCAGCTGCGAGCGCGCCGACGGCGCCTCCTGGCTCCAGGTCACCAAGGCCACCGGCCCCTCCGACCACCGCCCCCTGGTGTCCGAAGCCCTCGGCCCCAACTGGGGTTACCACGAAGACGATGTCAACCTGGCGCTCGGCAACTTGGTGGCTGACGCCGCCGCCGCCGAAGCCACGTGGGAAAGGTCCACGAAATGACCGCCGGCCGTGTGCCAGAAGGTGAACCGGTACGAAAATCTCAGCCCTGGGTTATCAGTTCGATGACGACAATGTAGAACAGCAGTCCGGCCAGTAGCACGAGCGCGTGGAACACCTCGTGATAACCGAAAACGTCCGGCACCGGGTCCGGCCAGCGACAGGCCAAGGCCAAGGCCCCCAGCGAGTACACCAGCCCGCCGGCCACCAACAACCCGAAGGTCACGACCCCCAGGCCCGACAACAGGCTGGGCAACACCGGTACGGCCGCCCAACCGACGCCCATGTAGAAGACCCCCATAACCCACTGCGGGGCGTTCAGCCAGAAGTTGCGGACCAGCACGCCTGCTATGGCGAGGCCCCAGACGACACCGAGCAGGGCGCGCGCGGTGGTCGCGGGCAGGCCGATCACGGCGATAGGGGTGTACGTGGACGCGATGGCGACCAGGATCATGGAATGGTCGAGCCTGCGCATGCGGCTCTTGGCACCCGCCGCCCAATTGGCCCTGTGGTACCAGGCGCTCGTCGCGTACATAGCACTGACCCCGACGGTATAGACGCCGACGGCCGCCTTTTCTGCCAGCGAACCGGCGACCAAGACGGCGGCCGTACCCATCAGAGGGAACACGAACGCCGCCACCTCGTGGGACACCCCGCGAAGCCGCGGCTTGACCGGCTTCCCGACGAAGCCATCGCTCAGGACTACCGGCCTCACACCGGACGGTCCGTCGGCCATTGACCGGATCGTAGAGCAAGCTTTTGGCCGAGGCCCACACCACCTCCCAGCCGGCCTGCGGCCGCAGGGCCAGACGGGCCCAACCGCCGGGCCACCCGACTTGGGCCGGCCCGCAGTTAGGGTGGGCCGCATAAGACCCCCCGGACCTCTTCTTGCCTCGGGCCGGGATGCAGACATTTTCGAGTACGGGCCGACCCTCGTCCTGCGCCGCTCCCGCTTGGGGCGCTCGCTGCTCCCGGAGGCCCGCATCATGGAACACCTCCGTGCCCGCGGCTACCCCGTCCCCGCAGTCGACGAGGTCAGCGACGACGGCGCCGACCTGGTGATGGAGCGCATTGAGGGAGTGCCGATGGTCGAGGAGCTCGGTCGCGCTCCGTTGACGGTCTTACGACAGGCCCGTGTCCTCGCCGACCTTCACCGCCACCT
Organism: Acidimicrobiales bacterium; assembly: GCA_030039575.1. GTDB lineage: Bacteria > Actinomycetota > Acidimicrobiia > Acidimicrobiales > Palsa-688 > Fen-671. Next base: position 5,229 of record JASHVH010000192.1, read on the forward strand.
CCACGACCTGGAAGCCCCCGACTTCCTTACGCCGACACCGCTCGGCCAGGGAGACCGCGTGCTTCACCTCGACTTGCACCCGCTGAACGTGATCGTCGGGCCCAGGGGCCCTGTGGTGATCGACTGGGCTCGCGCTGGTTCCGGCGCCCCCGAAACCGACGTGGCCGTGGCCTGGGCGCTCATGTCCGCCGGGGAGATCCCCGGCGGTGGCGCCAAAGCCAAGTTGCTCGGCTTGGGCCGGTCCCTGCTCGTCAACGGCTTCGTTTCGCACTTCGATCGCCACCAGGTGGCGCGCCAACTGCGAGCGGTAGTGCAGTGGAAAGCCACGGACCCCAATATGAGCGAGAAGGAAGTCCAGGGGATGTGGCGTTTGGTCGA
>JASHVH010000193.1 GCA_030039575.1 Acidimicrobiales bacterium
GCCTGGTCCCCCGACTCCGCCTATCTCGCATTTGTAGCGCGAGTGCCAGATGCCGAGCGCTACGGGTCACCCGGGGAGAGGCGCAAGGCCGAGGACATGCCTCCCAGGCGGCTTAGCCACTTGCACTACAGGCTTGACAGCGAGGGGTGGGTCTTCGACCGCCCGAACCGCATAATGACGGTGCCGGCCGACGGATCTGCCGTGCCCCGGATCCTTACCACGGGGCCCTACGAGGCTTCGGAGTTCGCATGGTCGCCAGACGGGTCCCGCATCGCGTTTGCGTCCGCCCGCCATGAGACCTGGGACCTCGACGGGGCCGTCGACCTCTGGACCATAGCTACGGACGGCTCGGGCGAACCGGAACGGCTGACGGGCACGAAGGCGGCGTTTTCGTGCCCAGCCTGGTCAGCCGATGGCACCAAGTTGGCCTACGTGCGCAACCCGACGCCCCTCGACGACCCCCGCCACGACGTGGTGGGCGTCCTCGACCTCTTGACCGGCCAAACGACCGACCTCACCGCCGGCCTCGACCGCAACTGTTTCCCGTACGGGTACGGACGGGCGCCGGTCTGGTTACGGGACCGCCTTTTGTTCAGTGTGGAGGACTCGGGCAACGTGCACGTCTAGGCGGTGGCGACCTCCGGTGACAGCAAACCCTTCGCCATCGTCGACGGCGAGCGCTGGGTGGCGGCCTGGGACTGGGCGGGCGGGACGCTCGCGATGGCCGTGAGCACACCCACCACCCTGCCCGAGCTGTTGGTCCGCCGGCTCCCGTCAAATGGCGCCGAGGGCCTTGGCCCCGGGGCCGAACCAGAAGGCCCAGGGGCGCCCGCTGGAGCACGCTTGACGGACCTGACCGGTCCATTTGTGGCCAAGACACGCCTGTCCGAACCGCAGCCGTTCGTGGCCAGATCTGCCGACGGCACCGGAGTCCCCTGCTGGGCCATGCCGCCGGTCGGAGCGGAGCCGGGGCGGCGCTACCCGACCCTCCTAAATGTTCACGGCGGTCCCTTCAGCTCGTACGGGAACCGCTTTTTCGACGAGTTCCAGATCGAGGCCGGCAACGGTTTCGGCGTCCTGTACTGCAACCCCCGCGGCAGCTCCGGCTACGAGGAAGCCTGGGGCCGGGCGGTGCGCTGGCCCGAAGCCGAAGCCGACCCCGGGTCGGGTTGGGGCGGCGTGGACTTCGACGACGTGATGGCTTGTGTGGAGGAGGGATGCCGGCGGTTTGGTTGGGTTGACGCCGACCGCCTGGGCATTATGGGTGGCTCGTACGGCGGCTACATGACGTCGTGGGCCATCGGCCACACGGACCGCTTCAAGGCAGCGTGCTCGGAGCGTGCTTGCAACAACTTGCTGACCCTGGAAAGCAATTCGGACATCGCCGGCAGTTTCCGTACCGCCGTCGGGCGGTCCCACCTGGAGGACCCGGCCGCCTATGTACGCCAATCACCCATTACCTACGTGTCGAGGATGACCACGCCTGTGCTGATCCTGCACTCGGAGGACGACCTGCGCTGCCCTATCAGCCAGGCCGAGGAGCTTTTCGTGGCCCTCCGGTTGCTGGGCCGCGACCCTGTCTTCGTCCGGTTCCCGGGCGAGAGCCACGAACTGTCCCGATCTGGTGCGCCCCGCCACCGGGTGGAACGGGCCCGTCTGATCCTGGACTGGTTCAAAGAGAAGCTCGGCGAAGGCTAGGGGGCTCAGGCTTAAAGGGCAGTCATCTCGAGGTGGCGTGGAGGACTTAGCCGGCTTGAGGGCATGAACTATGGGGTTTTTGGGTGCGTTCCGCTGAACTGGTCGCGCTTTGGCCCAAAGTTTTCCTGAAACCGCAACAAGAATCTTTTTCCGCACCCAGAGCGGCGGCGAGCCAGGCTTGAGGTGGCCCGGCCGGCCGTCCTTACCCCAGGAACGCCTCGACGCGGGGCACGAACTGGCCCTCGTCCTGGAACCAGAAGGCATGGCCCGCGCCGGGGTAAAGAACGAGTTGCGCCCCGTGGATGGTCCTGGCCAATAGCCGGTCATTGGCCACCGGGTCGAGGGCGTCCATGGTCCCGTCCGCCACCAGCGTCGGTACGTGAAGAGAACCTTCGGCCCGGCCTGGGCCGTCGGCACCCCGCAGCCACTGAGCGACGGCGATCTCCTGAGCCGTTTTGACGGCCGGTGAAACCAGGTAAAGACCGGGGTACTGGACTACAGATTCGGCGTACGCCTGAGCCGCCGCCGTTTGGCCGGGGGGGAACAGCACACTCAAGACGGCGGCCGGGTTCGGGCTGGCGGCGTCGGCGGCCGCGGCCGCGGGCAGCGGTAACGCCTTCCCCGTTCCCGCCTGAGTGGCGGCCAAGACGAGCTTGCTCACCTGCGAGGGGTGCAGGACGGCCAGAGCTTGGGCGATCATGCCGCCCATCGACCAGCCGAGCACCGCCGTGCGCCCGAGACCCAGTGACGAGATCAAGGCGCTGACCTGGTTTGCCATTGCCGTTACCGTCAATGGCGAGCCAACCGGCGCCGTTTTGCCCACTCCTGCATTATCAAGTTCCACTACCCGGGAACTGGCACCGAGCCGGTCGATGAAAGACGGCGCCCAATCGTCCATGGTCCCGGCGAAACCCATAACCAGGACAAGCGGAGTCCCGTGCCCGACCTCGCGGTAGGCAACGGGGCCGGCCGACGTTGCGGCCACCCGTATAGGGGCAGTGAGCGCGTCGACGGGCGGCGCTGCCGCCGTGGTGGCGGCAGGCAAGGTGCCCGCCGAGGCGAGCGCGGCACCGGGCCCGGCCGCAAGGGTGGCGGGCGACGTCGCCGCCGATATGACGACGGCTGCGCCGGCGGCCACGACGGTACGCCTGGCCCAAAATCGAGCAATAGGTTTCATGTTCATCCTTTCGAACCGCCGTCAATCGCTGCGAGCAGTGGTGCCCAAACCGCTCCATGGTCTCGGAGACGACGTTCAGACCTGGTTGCCGCCTGGTTGACCCGGAGCGATCAGTCACCGCCGCGCGCTGTACAGGCTACGTCAGGTGGGAGCGGTCGTCAACTAAATTGACAGTCAAAGAGCCTGACCGACCGGGGGCCTTAGGAAGGGAGTACCGAACGGTCACCCGGTCAGGCGACGGGCGCCGTCAGATCTTCTGCGCCGCCCACAGCCGGCACACGTAGTGGTGGTGGTATACGCCACCTTTCGCAACCAGGAACCGGCGTACCCGCCCGGTCAGCTCGCCCAGTTGCTCGGCCGGGAGCAGGCGGTGGTCAGATTGCGTGCGCAGCAGCTCCACCCACTCGTCAGGTGTGTAGTCCTTGGACCACAAGTACGACTTGTGGAGCGGTTCGGCGAAGGACAAGCCGGCGGGGATGTCGTCGGCGGCGGACGGCGCCGGTTTGGAGCCGACCCCGGCCTTTGCTGCTATTTCAGGGGCGACCTCGGCGTAGATGGCGTTTATCCCGTCAGCGATGCCATCGCCGTCGGGGTCGTCACTCTCACCGGCGGGCCGGTTCCACCACAGCGCCAGCCACCCTCCCTGCTTGAGCAGGTCATGGGCTTTGTGGGCGCGCACCGCCGGGTCCAGCCAATGCCACGCCTGCGCCGAGCACACTAGGTCGAACGACCCCGTACCCTCGGATGGTTGCCACGTTTCGAAGTCGCTCACGTCTATGTGCCAGCCCGGTCGCCCGGCCAGGTTGCGCCGCGCCAACTCGGCCATCGCGGGGTCAGCTTCGACGCCGACGCCGCTCAGGCCTCGGCCCGCCAGCAGCACGGTGGCCTTGCCTGTACCGCAGCCGATGTCGAGAGCGCGCCCCGAAGGGCCGGCCATCGCCACCACGTCATCGATCAGAGGGGCGGGGTAACTCGGCCGAGCCTGGTCGTAGAGGTCCGCGTCCTCACCGAACACCAGCCGTTGCTCCCGCACGAACCGAGCACTTTAGCCGCACCGGGCGGCGATCGTCCCATCCATGAAGACCTGAGATCCGTATGCCCGGTTATGGCCAACGCCCTGTGCCGCCCAGTTACCGGTCCCCGCCCAGGCCTGACCTGCTCATCGGCATTGACAGAGCTAGCTTCGTCTACCAGGACAAGGGCGATCTGAGACGAGCGGGCCCAAGCCGGAGGAGGACCGTGTGCAGTCCCTGCGAGGGAGATAGCGGGGCCGGTGGCTGAGCTCCTCCTGATCGCGTTCCTGGGCGGCCTTATCACGGGTGTGTCGCCGTGCATCGTCCCCGTTTTGCCGGTGGTCGTGGCCGGTGGTACGACGGGGGCCAGTTGGCGGCGGCCGGTCCTGATCATTGCCGGCCTGGTGGTCAGTTTCAGCATTACCGTGCTGCTTGGCAGCACTATTCTCAGTGCCCTCGGCCTGCCCCAGGATTTCCTGTACTGGTTGGGCATCTCGCTTTTACTGCTCCTGGCCCTCGGCCTTCTCGTTCCCACCATCGGCCAATGGACGGAACGGCCCTTCAGCCGGCTGGGCGCTTCCCGCTATGCCCGCACCGGTGGCGGCTTCGTCCTCGGCCTCAGCTTGGGCCTCGTCTTCGTGCCCTGCGCCGGGCCCGTACTGGCCGCCATCTCGGTCGCCGCCGCCAACCACCGGGTCGATGCGTCCCTGCTCTTCGTAACGCTGTTTTACGCCCTGGGGGCGGCCGTCCCGTTGCTGTTCTTCGCCGGCATCGCCCAGAGGGCCGCCACCCGGTGGGGCAGTGTCCGCTCGCACCTACCGGTGGTGCGCCGGGCCGCGGGCGCCATTTTGGCGGTGACGACCATTGCCATCGCTTTTGGCCTGTTCGACCCGCTCCAGCGGGACGTCCCGGGTTTTACGTCGACGCTCGAGAACCGGGTTGAAAGCGGGTCGTCAGTCAACAAGCAACTGCAGGCGCTGAGCGGCGAGCACGCCAACAAATTTGCGGAAAAGGCATCGCGTGCAAAGACCACCACGGCCGCGAAATCGTCCACTGTGGCGGCATTACCGGACCTCGGCCGGGCCCCGAACTTTACCGGGATAGTGGCGTGGCTCAATACACCGGGGGACCGGCCACTAACCTTGGCCGAGCTGCGAGGGAAAGTGGTCCTGATCGATTTCTGGACCTATTCGTGCATCAATTGCCAGCGCGCCCTCCCCCACGTGGAGGCCTGGTACAAGGATTACAAGGACTACGGGTTCGTGGTGGTCGGCGTCCACACGCCGGAATTTGCCTTCGAGCACGTCCTGTCCAACGTCCGTGCCGCCGCCCGGAGCCTGGGCGTCGACTACCCGATCGCGGTCGACAGCAATTACGGCACCTGGGACGCCTGGAACAACGAGTATTGGCCGGCCGACTACCTGATCGACCAGAACGGGGAGGTCCGCGCCAGCAGCTTCGGTGAGGGTGGTTACACCACCATGGAGGACGATATCCGGGCACTTCTCACCGCCAACGGAGTGCGCCACCTCCCGCCGCCCACCGACGTCCCGAACAAAACACCGACTTCACCCTCGATCACCCCCGAGAGCTATCTCGGCTACAACGAGATCAGCTTCAACGTGGGCTCCACGGTGGTGGACAACAAGCCTGCTTTGTACCACGGCCCCTCCGTGGTCCCACTGGACAACTTTGCTTTCATGGGCCGGTGGACCGACCACGCCGAGGAAGCCACGGCCGGGGCCAGCGCGGGGATCACGCTGCATTTCGACGCCAACGACGTATACCTCGTAATGGGGGGTACCGGCACCGTCGGCGTTACCTTCGACGGCCGCAAGCTCAAAACGGTGGACGTAGGGGGGATACCCAAGCTGTACACGCTTTTTTCGGGACAACCGCTGCAGAACGGCGACCTCGGGTTGACGTTTTCCCCCGGAGTGCAAGCGTACGACTTCACGTTCGGCTGACCCCGCCCCGGCAGGTCAGCCATGGTCGTCGGCACCGCTCGTTGTGCCACTCTGGCACCACATGTTCTTGACATAGTGCCAACGTGATGCCATACTGGTGCCATGGACCTACGACCATACGTCGACAACCTCCAGCATCAGCTCGCCACTGCCGCTGAAGCCGGCGGTGAGGAAGCCCGCGCGGTCGCTGAACGTCTTACCGCACCCCTCGACGCCGCCATCCGCCTCACGTTGCAGGAAGTGCTGGCGGCGGCGGCCGACGAGATCACCTGCGAACTGGCCCCCGGCTCCGTCGAGTTGCGTCTCCGGGCGCAAGGGCCCGAGTTCGTGGTGACGCCGGCCGGCGAGCCCTCCGCCTCCGACGTGGCCGAGGACAGCGAGGCCGCCCCGGCCATCTGGCAGGTCACGCCCGGTTCGCTCGAAGGCGAAGAGGGGGCGGTGGCCCGGGTCAACCTGCGCCTGCCCGACCAGCTCAAGGCCCGGGTGGAGCAGGCCGCGGGTCACGAGGGTCTGTCAGTGAACGCTTGGCTGGTGCGGGCGGCCGCCGCCGCGCTGGGACAGCCGGGCTCCGATCGGCGACGCGAACGCCGGGCTGCTCGGGGGGGCCAACACTACGTCGGTTGGGGCCGCTAGCCGAGCCCCACAAGGCCAAAGGGTCTCCGGCCACCACTAAGCACGACACCTTCCAGTAATCAAGCGGTCCATCGACCGAGAAGGAGAACTCCCATGCCAACTTTCGATACCCCCGCGCCGATTTCCGCCGTCATCGAGTTCGAAGTCGGTGACCTCCGGATCGTCGCCGGCGACCGGCCCGACACCAAAGTGGATGTGCGGCCGACCAACCCGGCCAAGGCGTCCGACGTGACCGCCGCAGAGCAGACCCGTGTCGAATATGCGAACGGCAACCTGCTGGTAAAGGGACCGAAGGGACGGAAGTACCTGGGTTTTCGAGGCGACAATGAGTCAATCGACATAACCATCGAGCTGCCCTCGGGCTCCCGGGTGCAAGCGGAGGCCGGAGTAGTCGCCATCCGGGCCCAAGGCGTCCTCGGCGAGTGCCGCGTGAAGACCGGCGTCGGCGACGTCCGGCTCGAGCAGGTCGGCGCGCTCCAGGTGAAGAGCGGAGCCGGCGACATTACCGTGGACCGAGCCGCGGGTCAGGCGGACGTCACGACGGGTTCCGGGGCCGTGCGCGTTGGCGTCATCGACGGCAGCGCCGTGGTCAAGGACTCCAACGGCAACATCTGGCTCGGTGAAGTCGGCGGTGACCTGCGGGTAACAGCCACCAACGGCGAGATTTCGGTCGACCGGGCCCACTCCACCGTGGTGGCCAAGAACGCCAATGGCGACGTGCGCCTCGGCCAGGTCGAAACGGGTGCGGTCAGCGCCCACACCGCCAGGGGCAGCCTCGAGATCGGCGTTCGCACTGGAGTCGCCGCCTGGTTGGACCTGAACACCCAGTTCGGCACCGTGCACAACAACCTCGTCGCCTCAGACGCTCCCCCTCCCGGCGACGCCAGCGTCGAGGTGCGCGCCCGCACCGCGTTCGGGGACGTAACCATCTACCGCACCGGGGCGGCGGGCCCCTCGAACGGCAGGCCGGGGGGGCCGGCATGACGGCCTCGCGAAGTTCGGCGCTGAAAGCGGAAGGGCTACGTAAGTCTTTCGGCGATAAGGTGGTCCTCGACGGGATCGACCTCGACATTGCCCAAGGGTCCGTCTATGCCTTGCTCGGCCCGAACGGTGCCGGCAAGACCACCACCGTGCACATCCTGTCCACCGTCCTCGGCGCGGACGGCGGCCGGGCCGAGGTGGCGGGCTTCGACATTGCCCGCGAACCCGAAGCGGTGCGGGCGGTGATCGGCGTCACCGGTCAGTTCTCAGCGGTAGACAACCTGCTCACCGGCACAGAAAACCTGTTGCTGATGGCAGACCTGCACCACCTGGACCGGCGCCAGGGGCGCTGGCTGAGCGAACAGCTGCTCGAGCGCTTCGACCTCGTCCAGGCGGCCGGGCAGATGGTTGCCACCTACTCCGGCGGCATGCGGCGCCGGCTCGACCTCGCCATGACCCTGGTCGGCCGGCCTGAGGTCATTTTCCTCGACGAACCCACCACCGGCCTCGACCCCCGGAGCCGTCGCACCACGTGGCAGACGGTCCGGGACCTGGTAGCGGACGGGGTGACCATCCTCCTCACAACGCAGTACCTCGACGAGGCGGACGAGCTGGCCGACCGTATAGGCGTCCTCGATGGTGGCCGGTTGGTCGCGGAGGGCACGCCCGACGAGCTCAAGCGCCGGGTGCCGGGGGGTCACGCCCGGCTGCAGTTCCGGCACCTGGACGACCTCGACGCAGCCGCCTCGGCCCTTGGCCAGGCCACTCGGGACGGGGAGGCACTGACCCTTGACGTCCCTACTGACGGCAGCCCGCAGTCGCTCAAGTACCTCCTGGACCGGCTTGACCAAGAATCGCTCACGGTCGACAGCTTCACCGTGCACACCCCTGACCTCGACGACGTCTTTTTCGCCCTCACCGGCCATCCCCATCAACAAAACGAGGCTTCACCATGAGCACCACTACCGTCACCTGCGCGGTGCGGGACTCCACCACCATGTTCCGGCGGGACGTCCGCCACTCGCTGCGCTACCCCCTGATGACGCTGAGCGGCATGATCGTGCCCGTTTTCCTGCTGCTGCTGTTCGTGGGGGTGTTCGGGAACACACTGCGGGCGGGCTTGGCGGCGGCCAACCCGGCCCACAGTTACGTCGACTACCTGGCCCCCGGGATCATCTTGATGACGGTCGGTAGCAGCGCCGCCGCCACGGCCATAAACATCTGCACCGACATGAGCGAAGGCATCATCGGCCGGTTCCGCACCATGGCTATCACCCGCACCTCGGTACTGAGCGGCCAGGTCCTCGGGAGCCTGGTCCGCACCGTGGTAAGTGGGGCCCTGGTCGTTGGCGTCGCCTTCGGCCTCGGCTTCCACGCCAGCGCTTCGCCCCTCGAATGGTCGGCTGCCATCGGGGTGTACGTCATGCTCACCGTCGCCCTCACCTGGCTCACAGTGGCTTTCGGACTCGCGTCCTCGACGCCCGCCGGCGCCAACAGCCTTTCGCTCATCCCGCAGTTCCTACCGTTCATCAGCAGCGCCTTCGTCCCCGTGGCGACCATGCCCGCAGGAGTGCGCTGGTTCGCCGAGCACCAGCCGTTCACCCCGGTCATCGAGACCCTGCGCGGCTTGCTTACCGGGGCTCCGATCGGCCACAACGCCATACTGGCCGTCGGCTGGTGCGCCGCCGTCGCCGCCTCCGGCTACGTCTGGGCCCGGCGCCGCTACGACAAGGGGCCCGCCACCCAGGCTCACTGAGCATGTAAACGGCCTGCGCCACCACATTGACGTCAGTCCTTTACACTGAGTAAAAAAACTGATATCAGTTTGATAGGCGCCGACAGAGCCGGTGCCTATCGGCCACAGGAGGCGATCCGATGCAGGCGACAATACTGAACGCTAATCAGCCCATCATGCCGGCCAAGCCCGTCGATGAGCGACCGTGCTCGTCGTGGCCGGGCCTCCCCGTCCTCGCCGCCACGATCGCGGTGTACATTGCCGCCACCGTGCTCGTCAGCCGGGGCGGTAGAGCAGCCTTGTGGACCGGGGTGGCGCTCTTCGTGGCGGGGACCGCGGGGGCCGCCGGCCTCACGGCCATCACCCCGGGCGAGGTACGGGTAGTCCAGCTTTTCGGCGGTTACCGGGGCACCGTCCGTACTACGGGGTTGCGCTGGGTCAACCCCTTCGCCGTGCGCCGGAAAGTGTCGGTCCGTGTCCGCAATAAAGAGACGCCGACGGTCAAGGTCAACGACTCCGACGGCAACCCGATCGAGATCGCCGCCGTCGTTGTCTGGCAGGTGCGGGACAGCGCCCGGGCGACGTACGGCGTCGAGGACTTCGTCGCTTTTGTCAACACCCAGAGCGAGGCTGCGCTTCGCCACGTGGCCAACAGCTACCCCTATGACAACGTAGACCTCAGCAGGCTCTCGTTGCGCGACCACACGGACGAGGTGGCCCATGAACTGGCCGAAGAGATCGCAGCTCGCGTCGTCCCGGCCGGCGTCGACATCATTGAGGCCCGGATCACTCGCCTGTCCTATGCACCGGAGATCGCGCAGGTGATGCTCCAGCGCCAGCAAGCCAGCGCAGTGGTGGCCGCCCGCTCTCGCATTGTCGAGGGAGCGGTGGGGATGGTCGAGATGGCCCTTCGGCGGCTGTCCGAAGACTCTGTCGTCGACCTCGACGAAGAGCGCAAAGCGGCGATGGTCTCGAACCTCCTGGTCGTCCTGTGCGGGGACCGGGGGACCCAACCGATCGTCAACGCCGGTTCTCTTTACCAGTAGCGCTCAGCGGTAGCGCAATGGCCGACGCTGCAGGGGACGAAGGGGCTGAGCGCAAGAGCGTCCTGCTACGGCTTGACCCCTCTGTCCACGACGCCTTGGCCCGGTGGGCGGCCGACGAACTGCGCAGCACCAATGCTCAGATCGAGTTCCTGCTGCGCCGCGCCCTCACCGATGCGGGCCGGGGCGCCTCGGCCCGTCCCCTCCCGAAGCGGGGCCGGCCCAGAAAAGAACCCTTGCCCGATGAGTGACAGCGGTCCCGTTGGCGCCCCAACTACCTGTCTGCCCAACTACCTGTCTGCCCAACTACCTGTCTGGCGGCCGCAATTACCCTTCTGAACCCGTCGCCTCTTGCCCACGCCCGAACCCGGCCGCCCGTTTCAGGGCGGCTATGACCTCGTCGGTGGTCAGATCTCTGAGGATGGCGGCTACGTCCGGGTCCTGGACCCGGGTGGTGACATCGCCCACCCTGATCTCGACGACAGGACCGGGGACCGCGTCGGTCGTGCCGGCCACGGCCACCTCGGCCAACGCCGCCGCCAACGCATCCTGGCTCACGCCCAGCGCGGAGAGAGCCCTGGAGGCCTGGCTGTCCGGGTCGGCCAGGACCGCAGTAAGCAAGTGGCCCGTGGTCATGGGTGCCTGGCCGGCCAGTTGGCGGGCCCGGTTGGTGGCGTCGACCACTGCAGGGGAAGGCAACCGGGACTGCGCGCCGCCCCCTGACACGAGTTCGATGATGCGTGCCCTGAGTTGGCCCGCCAGGTCGCCGATCAGATCTTTGACCCCGTTGTCCTTGGTACCAGGGTCCTCGGCTGTGCGGAGCAGCCCGAGCAGGATGTGCTCGGTACCGATGTAGTTGTGGCCCAGCTTCAGGGCTTCACGTAGCGAAAACTCCAACGTCTTTTTGGCCTGGGGGCTGAAGGGCACTTTGTCGAGGCGACCGGCGCTGGGAACAGCAGCAAGGGCTTCCACAAATCGTTGCCGCATGGCTGTATAGCGCAGTCCGAGGTCGCTGAGGGCCGTCGATGCCACCCCTTCCCCTCTGGCCAGCCCCAGCAGGAGGTGTTCAGGCCTGATGAAAGCGTGCTCCAGGGTGCGGGCTTCCTCTTGAGCGATCACAAGGACCCGGCGGGCCCTGTCCGTAAAGCGTTCGAACATGGTCCTAGGTTACTGCCCCTGTCAAGACAGTATTAAATGATAGGGTTGTGCGGCATGGCGTCAGGAGAGGGTGGCCTTGACAGCGCGCACCGGGGTTACACCCACGTCCCCTTCGGGGACGGAGAAGGCGGCACCAGCTCAAGCGAGGTGGACTGGGACAGTATGCTCGCCCAACTCGCCACTCAACCTGTCGAGGAGGGATGGGTCACCCTCCAGGAGGCCGCGAACGCCACCGGCGTCTCGCGCTCGACGCTGCGGTCCTGGTACCGCAGTTCTCAAATTCAGTCGCGCATGGTGGCCGGTGCGCACGGGCCACAGCGAATGGTCCTGCTCGAAGCGGTGGTAGACCGTGCGTTGGGCTCATCGCGTGCTCGCCGCCAGCTCGAGAACGCTCGATCATTGGAGGCCGAGGTTGATGCCCTACGCCGTCGCGTCGAAGCTATAGAGCGGCACCTCGGGCTTACCTGATCGTCGCTACGGTTGTCCTGTGTGCTACTTGACGGCGGGCGGGAGACAGTTCTGTGAAAGCGGAGGCAGTTCTGTGAAAGTTGCCCAGTGACTGTGGTCCTGTGACGGACGGGCAAACAGGCGGGCCCAGCAGGGACGCGACCCCGGCAGCGGCGAGATGGCTCGTCGCCTGGGACGGCACCGGCTACCGGTTAGCCCTGCTCGTACTGTTGACGCTGTTGGCAGTGCTCGGCCTGCACGCCAGCGTCCCCCAGCCGGCCTGGGACAGCCATACCAAGGCCCACGATGCCGCGGTGGTGGGGGCCCTGGAAGGTGTGGCCGTCGTCCTGTTCTTGCTGGTGGCATGGCGGGGCCGCAGACCCTCGTCCGGCCAAGTCCTGGTGACGAAGCTACGTACCGCGTTGAAGTACCTGTTGGGCGCGGGCGCGCTGGCGCTGGCCGTGGCGTTGGTGGCCTTGTTGGTCAATATCGGCCAGCCCAAAGCCAGCGCCGGCCGTGCGACCCGACCGGCTCCTGTCGCGCCAACGGGCCGGCTGCGGCTCCCGAAAAGTGTTGCTCCCTCGACATCGAACTTCCCCGTCACCGAGGTGCTCTACGGGCTTCTCGCCGCCCTGTTGCTGGCGGCCATCGTCGTAGTAGCGGTCAAAGCTTTTCGCTCGCGGGCCTGGGAGGCCGGGCCCGAGCTCGAGCCGCCGGCCGAGGAGTACGGCAGCGCGCTCCAAGAAGCGATCCTCGGCGGCCAGCGCGCCCTGCTGGAGCTCGACGACGCCAGGGCGGCCATCATCGCCTGCTACGTGGCCATGGAGGAAAGCCTGGCCCGGGCCGGGACGGCGCGCTCGGTGGCGGAAACGCCCGACGAGCTTCTGGCCAAGGCGGCCCGCCAGCTCCTGATCAGCCCGGGCGCGGCGTCGCGGCTGACGTCTCTTTTCTACGAGGCCAGGTTCTCCACCCACCCCCTGGACGACAGCCAAAAAGAGGCAGCCCAGAGGGCGCTGGCCGAGTTGGCGGCCGAACTCGACCGGGGCCGCCCAGTTGGGGCGGGCACAGTTGAGGCGGGCACAGTCGGGGCGGGCACGGTCGAGGCGGGCACAGTCGAGGCGGGCACAGCCGAGGCGGGCACGGTGGAGGCGGGCACGGTGGAGGCGGGCACGGTGGAGGCGGGGGCCGGGCCATGAGCCGTCCGCCACAACCGCGGCCTAGCCAATGGCGGGCCGCCCGGCCGGAGCTCGTCGTCGCTGCTCTCGCCCTGGCGGCCGGCGCGATTGGCGGCTACGCCGTAGCCGGCGGCCCCGCAGCCGTCCTCGTGGTGGTCGTGTTCTCGGCGGTAGCCCTGGGGGTGTTGAGCCTGCTGCTGCCCTCAGGGGAAGCCCCGCCGGCCCGGCCAGAGGCACCGGAGGGCAGGCGGGCCCCGAGCAGCTCGTTCATCAACTACTGGCGCATGAGGAGGGGGCTCACCGACGCTATGACCTCGACAGCGGCCTACCGGGCCGGGCTCGGCCCTGACCTGGAGCATGTGCTTGCAGCCCGGCTCTCCGAACGCCACGGTGTCAGCCTCTACGGTCAACCCGAAGCGGCCCGGGATATTTTCTGCGCCAACCCCCGGGACGCCGACCTGTGGCCCTGGGTCGACCCGGCTCGTCGAGCCGAAGGCCTGACCGAACGCCAGGCCGATGGGCCGGGCATCCCGGCCAGGACGCTGGCTCGGTTGGTGCAAAGGTTGGAGCAACTATGACAACTATGAACGGCCCGGTGCGCTCTCCCGACGAGACGGCCCAACTTTGCACCAGGGTGCTGGACGAGATCGAGCGGGCCGTGGTGGGGCGGCGGCGCAGCCTCCAACTGGTGCTGATCGGCATCCTGGCTGCCGGCCACATATTGCTCGAGGACCTCCCGGGGCTCGGCAAGACGCTGATCGCCCGCTCCTTCGCCAAGGTCCTGGGGCTCGATTTCGCCCGCATCCAGTTCACGCCGGACATGCTGCCCTCTGACGTCGTGGGCGCGCCCTTCTACAACCAAAGGACGGGGGAGATGGTCTTCCGCCCGGGCCCTGTCTTCACCAACCTGCTGTTGGCGGACGAGATCAACCGGACGCCGCCCAAGACCCAGGCCGCCCTGCTCGAGGCGATGGGCGAAGGCCAGGTGAGCGCGGACGGCGAGACGAGGAGGCTGCCCCAGCCGTTCGTCGTGCTGGCCACCGACAACCCGATCGAGTACGAGGGGACCTACGAGCTACCCGAGGCACAGCTCGACCGGTTCATAATGCGGTTGCGCCTCGGTTACCTCGACCCCGACGACGAGGTGGCGATGGTGCAACGCCGCCTGGACCGCGCCCAGGACAACGTCGAGCTCTCACAAGTTACCGACGCCACCGACCTCATGGCCATGAGGGAGTCGCTTGAACGGGTCGAGGTGGCCCCCGACCTCCTCGACTACGCCGTCGCCCTCGTCCGGGCAACGAGGGACCATCCTCAGATCCAGGTCGGCGCCAGCCCACGCGGCAGCCTGTCCCTGGTCCAGCTGGCCCGGGGCGAAGCCCTCATGCACCTGCGCGACTACGTCATCCCCGACGACATCAAGCAGATCGCGGTACCCACTCTTGCCCACCGGGTCGTGCTCCGGCCTGAACTCTGGGTGCGCCAGGTCAGCGCGGATGACGTCATCGCCGGCGTCCTGGCGACGGTGCCGACGCCTCGGACTGACCCGAGGTCGGCCGGCCCAGAGCAGCCCGCCGGCCAAGCGGTCGGCCAATCGGCCGGCCCATCAGCCGAGCGCCGATGACCCCGGCCGCGACTGGCCGCCTACTCGTCAATCGCCATCTCACCTGGCGGATCTCAGGTCATGCACGCCGGTTGTTCTACGTCGCCTTAGCCGGCTTGGCCCTGGCGGTCGTAGCCAGGAGGCCGGAGTTCGTGGCGGTGGCGGCGCCCGCATTGGTCCTGCTCGGCACCTGGCGTGGGCCCAAGCCGGCGGCGGTGCAGGTAAGCACTCAGCTCAGCGCGGGCCGGGTCTTCGAGGGTGAGCAGGTGGCCGTGGACGTGGTCGTCACCGGGCAAGGCGATAGCGCCATCGAACTGGTCCTTCATCCGGCGGACGGCATCGAGGTGGTCAGGGGCCATGACAGGGCGGCCACGAGCCCGGCCCGCTTGTCCCTGGCGGTGGCCCGCTGGGGCCGGTACTGGCCGGGGTTCGTGGAGGTGGTGGTCTGGGACCGGTGCCGGTTGTTCGAGGCTCACACCTTCGTGGCGCTCCCGGAGCTCGACTGCTACCCACTTCCGGCACTTCACCGCAAGGCGGTGGTCCTCGGCCCCCTGGCCAGCCGCTCGGGTGACCACCCGGCCCGCACCCCCGGTGAAGGCGCGGAGTTTGGCGGCGTGCGCCAATACGTGCCCGGGGACCGTCAGCGCAGCATCAACTGGGCGGCGACCACGAGAAGGGGGCGCCTCCAGGTCAACACGTTCGCAGCCGAGCGCTCCGAAGACGTGGTGCTCATAGTGGACGCCACCTCAGACGTGGGCGAACTGGGCTCGACGACGGTGGACCATGCCTTGCGCGGGGCGCTCGGGGTGGCGCGTACTTACCTGGACGCCCGGGACCGGGTGGGCATGGTCTTCTTCGGCGAACGTATGCGTTGGCTCGCCCCGGGCCTGGGTGACAGGCAGTTCTTCCGTTTGATCGACGCCGTCCTGGCTGGACGCGCCGGTTGGTCGTCTGGCAACGACATCACCCGGCTGCCGCGCGCGGCGCTGCCTCCCGGGGCGGCAGTGATCGCCTTTAGCCCATTGCTCGACCCCAAGTTCGTAGAAACCTTGCGCGACCTGCGCCAGCGGAGCTTCTCCGTGACCGTCGTCGATGTCCTCGACATCACCCCCAAGGCGACGCGGGACCGGTTGGAACGGCTCGCCGAGCGGATATGGCGGCTGGAGCGCCAAGCTCTTCTCTTCTCTCTCGGGGAGCTGGGGATCACCGTGGTGCGGTGGGACGGGGCCGACCAGCTCACTTTGCCCGTGCGGCGGCGCACCAGGCAGCCCGTTGGGATCAGGCGGTAAGGGATCTGTCAGTGAGTCACCGCCGGTGAGGTACATCGTCGCTGTTGCGCTGCTCGGGGCCACGTGCACGGTCTGGGCCGCCGTCCCCTTGCGAGGGACGGGAGCTCCAGGTGCCCTGCTCCTGGTCGTCGCCGCAGTGTGCGTCTCCGCCGGGTTGCTGCGGCTCGTGCGCAAGGACTCGGGCCAGCAAGAAAGGTACGTCTTCCCGGGCCTGTTCGGAGGGCTCCTCTACACGGCTAACGACGTACTCCTCCGGACAGGGTGGGAGACCGGCGCCGCCGTCTCGGTCATCGTGCTCGAAGCCTTGCACCCGAGCCGGCCGTGGCACACGGGCCTTCTCGCTGTCGCCGTCGCCTGCTACCTGTTGGCCGTGCACCAGGCCGAATCAGCTGTCCCGGCCGCCGTGTTCCGGGGCCAGAGCCGAGTGCTGCTGGCCAGCCTGGTGCTGGTGGTCGTGGCCACCGGCGTGGCGATGGTCCCGGCCAGCAGTACGCAGTCGGGGTGGCTGGAGATCCTGGCTGCCCTGGCGGCCATGACGGCCGGCGGCCTCGCCCTCCCGCTGTGACCGCGGTCAACTGCCGACGTGGCCCGCTGGTCTCCCGCTCGTAGCGGCGGCCCGCTATTAGGCCCGGCTCGCTGTTACGCAGCCCGCTATTAGGCGGAGCCCCAGCTCCCCGGTCTCAGTCGTAAGCCCCTGTCCCGGTCGCACCCGTCGCGCCGATGAGCACCGAGACCAGAATGCCGAGCGGAAATGTGCCCCAATAGCTCAGGTGAACACCAATGTTGCCCAGGAACAACATAAGCAAGAATGTCGCCGGAAAAGTGGCAATGAGGAAAAGCAGGATGCCGACGATAAGCGCCCTTAGCATGAGGACCTCCGTTCTTCTTTCGCAACCGCGGCCTCCTCTGGGGACCGACAAAGATCCCGGAGGAGCTATGGCTGCGAACTATAGGCGGCCCACCGGTCAGAACCGGGTATTTGCCGGCGTGCCTCAGCCGAAGAACTTTCTCTCAGTGACTGTGTAAACCTAAATGTGGTCAGAGCCCGCGGCCATCGCGGCCGCCACGCCCGCGGTACGCGGCACCCGGGCACCACACCTGACTGGCAGGCGGCACGAAACTGGGAAGCGGCAGGGTTACGACACAATGGTGGCGGTTGGAAAGGTAAGCTGCGTCGCAAATCTCCAGGGCCCGCAACGAGAGCTCTGCCAGTTCGTATTGGGGCTCTGCCTTTATCACCATATCGGCCAGCATCTCCAGATAAATTTGGTGAGCGCTCATCTCCTGTGGAGGCGTGGTGGTTATGGCCATCGACGAACCCTGGCCGTCACTTGCGCGGCACCAATAACGGTCTTCCCACCCCCAAAACTCCAGGCTGCCGCGGCTCCCGTACAACCTGAAGACCAGTTCCTTGCCCTCTCGTGCCGGTCTCACATTGTCACCGGTTTGCATCACCAGCCGTACCCCCGAACGGGTAACCGCGTAAGTTATGGCTTCGGTCTCGACCTCGATACCGTCGCGGTGCGTCCGGGTCGAAACATCGCAGGCCGCGAAAACCCGTTCGACGTCGTCGCCGGGGGTGGCGGCGAGGGCAAAATCCAGCCAGTGCACCCCGGCATTGATCAGGTCCCAACCATGGCATTCGATTTCGATGACTTCTACATCTCCAATGCGGCCGGCAGAGACGTGCCGCAAGACCTCAGAGGAAGCGGGCCGGACGAGCAACCCGTGAGGGACGACTACCGGGACCTGCTCGCGTTCCAGGCGGTCAAGTGTGGCCCGCCCCGAGGCCCAATCCAGGGCGATCGGCTTTTCCAGAAGCACCCCGCGTACGCCGGCTTCGAGGGCCACTTCGACGATCTCGGGATGGCTCGGGGCGAACGTGCTCACACAGATGACTTCGGGCCGAGCGGTCTCGAGCAGGGTGGTGGCGTCGGGGAACATTTGCGCCTCTACGCCTTGATGCACGGCTCTGTCACGAGCTGCCTCGCTCACATCGGCCACACCAACGAGCTCGTAACGGCTCGATGATTGCAGCGCCTTAATGCTGAGCATGCCGCCGGTGCCGGCCCCCACCACGCCAGCCGTCAGCCGCCAGTTATTGCTCACTCGGCCCCGGGCGGCTCCTGGCGCCGTGGCGGCTCGATAGCGGCGACCAGGTCACCCGGGACGACGGGCAGGCCAGTGGCAAATGAGCGGTTGGCCGCCACTCCGGTCAAGAGGGCCCAGGCCCCGTCGAAGCTTCCGGCCGCTCGCCCCAACGGGTCGTCGCCGGCCTCACCGAAAAGCTCGTCGAGCAACCGCCGGTCCCCACCGCCATGACCGGGGTCGTCGGCCCCCTCGATATCGACGGACTGGGGCCTTTCCCAGTGACGGCGCAGGGTCAGGCTCGACCTCCCCTCGCCGCGACCGGCGGTGCTGCCGCTGCCACTCACGTAGGAGCGCTCCTCTACGTCGAGTTCGAGCCGGCCTTCGGTGCCGTTGACCATTACCCGGTACCCCTCCCAGGGGGCGTAGGCCACCAGGTGGTAGGACATTGTGGCCCCGGTGTTGTAGCGGGCCAGCACGGCCATGTCGTCTTCGATACTGATGCCATCGCTGAAGACGCTCTGGTCGCGCCGGTAGCCGTCCTCGCCTTCCGCGTCAAGGTAAAGAGCTTTGAGCTCCGGGTCGGTGGAGAGGTCAAGGGCGAACGGGTCATCGGTGCCGGCCCCGGTGCCTCGGTCGTAAAAGCGGCTCACACCGCGCTGCTCGGCATTTTCCCGCCCGTAGAACCTCAGGTCGCCCAACCCGAAGACGAGCACTGGCACGGCACCCAGCCACCAGTTGACGAGGTCGAAGTGGTGACTGGCCTTGTGCACCATGAGGCCGCCGGAGTTGCGCTTGTCGCGGTGCCAGCGGCGGAAATAGTCGGCTCCGTGGACGGTGTCGAGGAGCCACTCGAAGTGGACCGAAGTCGGGCGGCCGACAGAGCCGTCCCGCAAAAGCTGTGCAAATACAGAATTGCGTGGGCTGTAGCGGTAATTGAACGTGACCCGGAGCCTCTGGCCCGTGCGCTGCTCGGCTTCGAGAACGGCCTCGCATTTGGGGGCATCTACAGTCAGCGGCTTTTCGCATATGACGTCGCAGCCCGCCCGCATGGACTCGATGATGTAACGGTGATGGGTCCTGTCGACCGAAGTCACGATGACCTCGTCCACCTGTTGCTCCTTCAGCATGGTGGGGAACTCGGCGGGCTCGTAGCACGCGGGCCCCGCCTGCCCGTGGCGGTCCCCCGACAGTTCGCCCCACCGCGCAACGGTGTGGGCCATCCTGGTGCGATTGACATCACAGAGGCAGACCAGTTCGCCGCGGTCGGCGTAAGTGGTCGCCAGCGCCGTGGTGTACATGTTGGACCGCGACCCCGTGCCTACCAGCGCGTAGCGCCTGCGTCGTGCCATCGCCGCATCCTACCGAGGCCCGAGAAACCCTGGACGAGCCGGACAGGAGGCCAAGATGGGGGGCATAGACCTCGACACCGTCGCCGACGAACTGTACGGCCTGCCGCCGTCCGAGTTCACTTCCAAGCGGGACGCCCTTGCCACTGAGGCCCGCCGAGCCCGCGACCGCACCCTGGCGGCCG
>JASHVH010000194.1 GCA_030039575.1 Acidimicrobiales bacterium
GCAGGCCGCTGGCGCCAAGGGATGCGGCAATAGTCCGCCATCCCTCGCCAAAATTCTCCGGCGGTATCAGGGGCTACGGACCACGCCCACGCCTCGTCGTAAGAACTGAACCCACTTTCCCGGCACCAACTGGCCAGGTTCGAGGCCGCTGCCCGGGACGCCGGCGGCACCCAGAGCGGCGAAACGGGGCCGCTTACGGGCCCGCTCATCGAACCGTTCATCGGGCCTTGCACTGGCGGGTTCATTGGGCGGTTCACCAATCCGATACCGAGCCGTCCTCCCGCTGCAAGATGTTCAGTCCTGGCAGCTGGAAGGGCAACGCTCCAGCGGCATCCTCGTCCAGGTCCACGCCGAGACCGGGCGACCCGCCTGAATAAAGGTTGCCGCCCTCGAGCCGCATATCTGTCCGTACCACCCCATCTAGCACGCCGGGCCGCCAGGTAAGCTCCTGGACGGCGAAGAGCGGCGTCGAAAGGTCGAAGTGCAGGCAGGCCGCGGTGGACACCGGCCCGAGAGGGTTATGCGGGACCTGTTCGATGTAGTGCGTCTCACACCAGCCGGCAATTTTGCGGCTTTCTGTCAGCCCGCCGCAGATGCACAGGTCGACGCGGCAATAGTCGATGAGGTCGCGCTCCACCAGCACTTGCCACTCCCACTTGCTGGCCAACTGCTCGCCAGTGGCGATGGGTACCGAGATCTGCGAGCGGAGGTGGGCAAATCCGGCCGCGTTCTCCGCCCGCAGCGGGTCCTCGATGAAAAAAGGGCGCATCGGCGCCAGTTCGCGCGCCAGTTGAACGGCGTATGCCGGTGTGGTCCGCTGGTGGAAGTCGACACAGATTTCGATCTCCGGGCCGAGGGCATCGCGCAGCGCGGCAAAGGCCTCGACCGTCCATCGCAACGCGGCCGGCTGTTCGTAGACGCCATGGTCCACCTCGGCTCTCCCTTCGCCGGCGCCGAAACGGACGAAGCGCCAGCCCTCGGACACGCGGCTCCGGGCTAACTGGACCATTTCGTCGATCCCCGCCCGCCGGTCGTCCCGGTCGTGGGGACGCTGGACGTGGCAGTAGCAGCGGGCGTAATCGCGTGTCCGGCCGCCCAAAAGGTCGTACACCGGCACTCCCAGCGTTTTGCCCCTCAGGTCCCAGAGGGCAAGGTCGATGGCGGCGACGGTGGCCGAATGGACGTGGCCGCCCCGGAAGAACTGCCCTCGCCACAGGGTCTGCCATATGTGCTCTATGCGAGACGGGTCCATACCGACGAGGACTGGACGATAGGTATCGATAAGCCCTTTGAGGGCGAGTTCCTTACCGTTTATGCCGGCTTCGCCCAGCCCGGTCAACCCCTCGTCCGTATAGACCTTTACGAACGTGTAGTTCCGCTTGGGCCGTTCGCGGTCGTGGACGAGGAAGGTCTTGATGTCAGTTATCTTCACCAGTCACCTAAATGCCTTCGAGGCCTCGCTCCCCCTCGTACCACCCGTAGGGGGCGTTGGGAGCCGACAGCACCGGGGCCGCGGTCCGCCGGCTCGGAGTGCACCACTCAACCGCATTGGCAATAACCCGGGTCACGGCTTCATTGTGGTACACCGGGTACTCCTGGTCTCCGGGCGAGAAATAGAAGATCCGGCCGCGGCCGCGTACGAAGCAGCACCCGCTGCGGAACACCTCGCCGCCGGTGAAGGAGCTGATGAACACCAGCTCGTCCGGCTGGGGGATGTCAAAGAACTCCCCGTACATTTCCTGGCGCGGGATCACGATCGGGATGGGCACACCTTTACATATCGGGTGGCCCGGGTCGACCGACCACACCAGTTCGCGGTCGTCCGCATTACGCCAGCGCAGCCCACAGCCCGTGCCCATGAGCCGGCGGAAAACCTTTGAAAAATGGGCCGAGTGCATGGCCACCAGGCCCATACCCTGCAGGACGTGCGTGACCACCCGTTCAACGACCTCGTCCGAAACCTCGTCGTGGGCACAGTGCCCCCACCAGGTCAAGACGTCGGTCTCCGCCAGCACGGGTTCGCTGAGGCCGTGCTCGGGTTGGTCAAGAGTGGCAAACCTGACGCTGACAGCGTCCCCCAGGTAGCGCTCGAGAGCAGCACCGACCACGGCGTGCATCCCGTCCGGGTAGATGGCGCGCACCGAGTCGTCCCGGCGCTCGTGGACGAACTCGTTCCACACTGTCACCCTCACGACCCGGCCGTCAGCTTCACCGTTTGGTTGGGGCATCTCAGTTCTCTCCTTCTGATGGTTGCGAGTAAAAGTGGTCACCTGTCCGCCGCCACCGGCGGGACTGCGACCGCCTCCCGTTTCAGAGACGAATCAACCGCCGCGTAAGCCAAAGCCAGGCTCCCGAGGTTTTCCCTCCCGGAGCTTTCGGGCTGCAGGCCCTCGGAGAGGGCGGAAACAAAGGCGTCGAGGGCGCCGGCGCGATCGGTTCGTTCGAGGTGCGGAAGGGCAACCGAACTGCGTTTCGCATTGTGGTCGTAAACCCAGGCTTCGTCCTCGGCAGGGCTGTAGAAGTCACCCCGGCTGGTCCACCACAGCTCGCCTTTTTCGAACTCCATTCGCCACTCCCCCGCCCAGAGCGTCTTGTGGCCGGGGTGGACCCAGCTGCCGCGGTAGTTCACGGTCAGGTCGTCGCCGAAATCGATGATGGCGCTTCCCTCCGGCGGGTCCTTGAAACCGGCCCACGCCGGGTTTTGTGCCCGGCAGTACACCGAAGTTGCTTCACTGCCGGTGATCGCCCGCAGGAGGTCGAAATGGTGGATGGACATGTCGAGGAGGAGCGGCTGGTCCCAATTGCGGTGGCCCGTCCGGCCTTTTGGGCTTGGTGGCGAATGACGGCGGAAATCGATGTCGATGTGCAACAACTTCCCGAGCTCGGCCTCGGCCATGAACTGCTGCACGGCCCGGACGGCGGGGAAGAACCGGTAGTTCTGGCTGACCATTAAGGTCAACCCGAGACGGTCAGCCAGGTCAACCGCTTCTCGTGCCTCTAGGACCGAGGGGGCGAAGGGCTTTTCCACCAGGACGTGCTTACCGGCCTGCAGGGCGGCCTTGACGACCGATATGTGAGACGGGAGGTCTGTCGTCACCAGGACCGCAGCGACAGCCAGCCGGTTGAGGGCGGCATCGAGGGAGGTGAAGCACCTGTCCTCGTCCACCACCCCGAGCTTCTTCACCTCCGCCAGAGCGGTGGGCCGGGCGTCGACACAACCTTCGAGCTGGGCACGTGGGACGGCCGGTACCACCCGGGTGGCCCAGTCCCGGCCCCAACTTCCCATCCCTACCTGCACTATGCGGGTCACAACTAGAACCTTTCCCTTGTCAGAGGGGCCACGGGCCCGGGAAGCGCCAGAGTAACAACTAAAGAGGATGCGAAACTACCCGTCGAGAACAGAGCCCGGTTACCGGGGTGTACGGTATCGCCAACGCAAAGCGAAGGGCGCCCGACCGGGTACGAGGGCCGTGGGGCCAGGTTGACAGGCGATTGTTGTAAGGGAGACCGACGGCACCCGCGCAACCGCGCTGGCCGGTGGGCGCGGAGGCGCTCGCCGAAGAGCAACTGGAGCTGGCTGCGGCCGCCGACGCGGTCCTGGCTGTCAACCCCTGGCGGTGGCCCGCGTCGGGCGAACCGGTGCCCTTGCTGGGCGGCTGCTTCGTGGCCTTCGCGTTCGGCCAGGCCGGCCCCGGCCACGCTGGAGACGGGGCGTGGGCCGCGGCCATAACGGTGTTCCCGCCCAGCGGGCGCTCTTTCCACACAGAGGACGAGGTGGTGGTGGCCGGCTCCGCCGGCGCCGCGTACGTCCCCGGGCTGCTCGCCCTGCGAGAAGGGCCGCTCTTGGCCGCGGCCATCGGCGCTCTACGGCGCGGGCCTGACCTACTGCTGGTCGACGCCACTGGACGCGACCATCCCCGTGGCGCCGGCATGGCCCTCCACCTCGGTGCTGTGCTGGGCATAGCCACCATAGGGGTCACGCGCCGGCCCTTACTGGCCGAGGGCCCGTCGCCGGTGCAGCTACGAGGTGCGTCCAGCCCGCTGCTCTTGGGAGGACTGGAGGTGGCGAGGTGGATCTGCACCCGCAGTGGGGCGAGCCCGGTGGTCGCCCACGCGGGATGGCGGACGGATCCCGGCACGGCGGCAGAAATCGTCATGGCCGCTTCTACGCCAGCCGCCCGCGCCCCGGTGCCGTTGCGCGAGGCCCGCCGGGTAGCGCGCGAGTCCAGGGCGGTGGCCGAGGGCCGCAAGCGCGCCACTTTTAGGGCCTGAGTGCTTCCATCCGCTTACGGGAAGGCAACCGTTCCCCACAGTCGCATCGACCGGCGCATGGCGCGCTTTGTGCGCGGTTCACGCCCTGGCCCGCTGGATGCGGACGTCGCCGCTAACCGAACGGGCGCGCAGTTCTGCGTTCGGCCCCGTCTCGTGGTCGGGCGAGGAGCCGACGGGCTCATCCGGGGAAAGCTCGATCTCCGAGCTAAGGGTGCCGCTCAACGACTCCGCATCGATCATCACCGCGGTGCCTCTTGCAACTGCGATAGTCACATCGCCGCTCACGGTCTTGAACTGCGCGTTCCCGGCGACGAGCTGACGGACACGCTGGTCGCCGGAGACGGTCTTCAGGTCACAACCGTCCGCCAACCGGCCCGTAGTCACGTCCCCTGACGTCGTTTCGATCGTCAATGGCCCGCCAGTGGAGTCAACATTGACATCCCCCGACGACGTTCTGAGGAGCCCGGTCCTGTTCAGGGCCCCGCAGCGAACTGCGCCCGACATAGTGGCGACCTCGGCGTTACCTGTGACAGAGACAACGGTGACGTCACCGCTAGTACTGCGGGCAACGAGGTCGCCCCCGACCGAGCCCAAGGAGATGTCGCCCGACGTTGTCCGCGCCTTAGCTGCCCCGAAGTTACCTTCACCGGTCACCGTCCCCGAGATCGTCTGCACATCTACCGATGCGCCCTCGGGGAGGCGCACCATGACCACCACTTCGGTCCCCCGCCGCGGCATGAACACCGTCTCGGAGGGGACTTCCACGACGACGCTTTGGTCGCCATCAAAATTCTGATGCTCCACCCAGACCCGTTTGAGGATCTCGTCAGCGCGTGGGCCGTTCGCCCTGAGCTCGATTTCTGTTGTCGGTTCGCTGTGAGTCCGCAGGCGCACGTCCCCGAGTTTGTTGTCCACCTTCACCCCGACTTGGCCCGGCGTGTCGAACCGCTCTTGCCTCATTTACTTTCCTTCCCGATCACTGTGTGGGAAACCCTTCCCGATAACTGCCTGGGGCAGCTGTTGTATTGTCAACCGCGGCCATAGCCGCTCAGCCGGCGGCCGATCTTCACCGCCCGTTCGGGCCGAGCTTGCTGGTTCAAGGCCCGCACTATGTAGGTGTTGACGGACACGCCCTCGCGTGCCGACGCCGCCTCGACCCTCGCTTTTAGCTGAGCTGACAGGCGCAGCGTGATGCGGGCGTCGGCATCGCCTTCGAGGTCGGGCTCGGTTGCGCTGGCGGCGTCGACCACCAGCTCGACGTCGTCTCCCACCAGGCGCACCTCGACCGTTTGGCCGGGCAGCGATTCGCCGAGCTCCACTGCGAGTTGGCCGAGGACTTCCAGGAGCTTCGCCGTTATGGGCCCCTGCATGGCGACGGCCAAGAGCCGAGCGGCGTTGGCCGTGGTTTCATCGCCCAGCGCCCCAAGGGCCTCGAGATCCTTGGCCAGTCCTTCGGCAACAACTGAAATCCGCAACGCGCCCCTACAGCTCAGCCTGCGCCCGGCTCACGACGGCGGGCCGGGCCAGGCGGCACCCGATCCCTATCATCCTGTAACCAGCCCACTCCGACAAACGCTGCCACTGGGCGGTGGCGCGCTTCGCCCTGCGACGAGCCTTGCCTTCCCGTAAGCATGAGCCATAACCCTGCCGCCGGAGGCACTCGGTCCGCAGGTCATTCAGCTTTTGCCCGGCCATCACCGTCGCTGTCCACGGGAACATGATGTCACCTTCCTGACTGTTGTGATGTCATTGTGACATCATAGTGAGGTCGATGTCAAGTCTCGCCGACAGCACGGTCCATCGCTCACGCGGAGAGGCCACCGGTGCAGCGCTACCGTGCTGACATGACGCGGTCGGAGCTGCTCACTTATTGCCTGTCCAAAGCGGGCGCCTGGCTCGACGAGCCCTGGCCAGACGCCGAGGTCGTCAAGGTGGCCGAAAAGATCTTCGTCTTCCTGGCGGCGTCAGACGCGGCTGTCCCTGCCATGGTGGTCAAGTGCGGCAAAGACGCAGAACAAGCGCGAGAGCTGCGCGACCAGTACCCGGGGACGGTAACGGCGGCGGCCTATGTGGGCCACCGAGGATGGAACTCGGTCCGCCTCGACGGCACCGTACCGGACGACGAACTCCAGGAGTTGGTCGACGTTTCCTACGAAATAGTCCGGGGCGGGCTGCCGAAGAGCCGACGACCTTAGGCGGCGCGCTTCAAGTTGCCCCATCATCTGCCCATGAAATGACTGGGACTTCAGCCGTTCGCCACAACGAGACGCCCGTGCCGCCTTTGCGGTCGCGGTTCGCCGCCGGCGCGTCTTTGATGGTCGCTCTAGCCACTTTGGCTCTTTTAGCCGTTTTCACGGCGGAAAACCTCCTGTACGTCTTGGCTTCGCTGGTCTGCGGCCTTCTGGCGATTTCAACGTTGTGGGTCGCTGCCACCGACCACCGGTGGAGGTGGTGGGCGGCGCCGGCGGGCGCCATCTTCCTGGCCGGCGCGATAGCCAGCCTGGTCGCAACAGGCAGCAGCGCCCTAGCCATAGTGGTAGTCCTCGTCGGGACGCTGAGTGCGTCGGCGCTGGCGACGTTGGCGCTGCGCTGGGAGGTCCACCGGGTAGTAGCCAGAAGGTGGCGGCCGGTGCCCCCGACGCAGCGCGGCGTCCTTTTGGTGAACCCGAAGTCGGGAGACGGAAAGGCGGCACGGCTGCGTTTGGCGGACGAAGCCCATCGCCTTGGTATCGAGACCATCATCCTCGAGAAAGGGGATGATCTTCGGTCACTGGCAGAAAAGGCGGTCGAAAAGGGGGCCGACGCATTGGGCATGGCCGGAGGCGACGGTTCGCAAGCCGTCGTCGCGGCAGTGGCCGCCGACCGGGGAGTACCTTTTGTCTGCGTCCCCACGGGCACGCGCAATCACCTGGCCCTTGACCTGGGGATCGACCGGGACCACCCTTTGCGCGCACTGAAGGCTTTCGGGCCGGCGCGTGAAGCCTCCATCGACCTGGCGGAGGTCAACGGCGAGGTTTTCGTCAACAATGTGTCGCTTGGTGTTTACGCCAGCATCGTGGCCTCCGACCAGTACCGCGAGGCCAAAGGCCGAACAGTGGCCGAGCTCCTGCCGAGCATGTTCGGCCCTGGGGCGCCGGCGTTCGGCCTCGCCATCAGCGGTCCGGACGGCCCCGTCCCCGACGCTTGCGTCATCGAAGTGTCGAACAATGTGTACCGGCTTTCCAGCGTGGCCGGTTTCGGGTCACGCCCCCGGCTGGACGCAGCGGCCCTGGGGGTGACCACGCTGTCGGTCCACGGTGCACGCGACGTCGACCGCCTGGTGGCTCTCGAGGTTGCTGGGCACCCCGAGCGCTTCGAGGGTTGGCGCCAGTGGACGTCCCGAGAACTGGTCGTCGAAGGGCTGCCGGCGCTGGCGGCTGCGGTAGACGGCGAAGCCCGGACTTGGGACCCACCACTTCACTTTCGTTCCCGGCCGGGGGTGCTCCGGGCGCGCATAGCGCCGGGCGAGCCTGGGGCATCGCCGGCGCTCCTCCACCCGCCCGTGTCCGCCAAAACCTTTGTTGGCCTGGTGCACGTTATGTTCGGTAAGCCGAGCGGCGTCTTGCTCGACCAGGCGCAGGTACGACGCCCGGGTTTAATGGAAATTGGTTGACACAGGACAGGGCCTCCTCTTAGCTCATGGGGAGGTGGCCCCAGGACTGTGTGGGTGCCGACCCAGACGGATCTGACTACAGAGCTGAGGAAAGGAAAGGCAGATGAGCCCGCCCCGGACCGCCCGCAGTAGCCCCCGAAACCTGGTCCTCGCGGCGATGATCTTTGCGGTCGCGATGACGTTCATCGACCAGACGATCGTCTCCATTGCCGTGCCCGAGATCCAGAAGGAACTCGGCCTGACCAGCACCGGCGTGCAGTGGGCAGTCAATGCCTACCTGTTGGCGCTGGCCGCGCTCTTCGCGTTCGGAGGTCGCTTGGCGGACACCGCCGGGCACACGAAGATGGTGGTGATAGGCGTTATCGTCTTCGCCGCGGCGTCGGCAATGTGCGGCCTGACGCCTAAAGGGAGCGCGGCCGAGGCATGGATCGTGGTCTTTCGTGCCATCCAGGGCGCCGGCGGTGCCCTTATGTTCCCGGCCGCGCTGGCCATTGTCGTACAGACATTCGATATTCGTGAGCGAGGGAAGGCACTGGCCATATTCTTCGGCCTGGCCGGAGGGCTTACGGCGGTCGGCCCCGTCCTCGGGGGTTACCTGACAGAGTGGACGTGGCGGGCCATCTTCTGGGTGAACATCCCGGTAGCGCTAATTGCCCTCGCACTAATCGCCATCTCGAGGCCGGTCACCGACCACCGCCCTGCTCCCGTCGACTATAGGGGACTGGTCCTCATCGCCGGCGGTGTCGGCCTGAGTGTTTTCGGCTTCCAGCAGTCGGCCTTCTGGGGATGGGGAGACCCCCTCATCGGTCTGTCGATCGCCGTCGGCGTGGTGCTGTTAGTGACCTTCTACTTTGTCGAGTACCGGACGGAGGCGCCCTTGATGCAGGTGCGTATCTTCCGCGTGCGGCCCTTCCTGGTGGAGAACCTCGTGCTCGGTATAACGATGCTGACCTTTATCCCGCTGTTCTTCTTTTCCAGCGAGTACGCCCAGATCGCGCTGGGCAAGACTGCACAGCAGGCCGGTCTCTACTTGCTTTACTTCTTCGTCGGTTTCGTGGTCGCGTCGCAAATGGGAGGCCGGATACTCGACCGGCGAGGCGCCAAGTTCCCGGTGGTGGCCGGTTGCGCTGTGGCCGCCGTCGGTTATGGGCTCTGGGCGAGCAAAATGACTGGGCTCAATTTTTCGAACCAGGTCGCGTACGTGATAATCGCGGGCTTCGGCATGGGTTTT
The DNA here is from genome assembly GCA_030039575.1 of Acidimicrobiales bacterium. Classification (GTDB taxonomy): domain Bacteria; phylum Actinomycetota; class Acidimicrobiia; order Acidimicrobiales; family Palsa-688; genus Fen-671. The sequence continues at coordinate 9,156 of JASHVH010000194.1, forward strand.
ATGCTCACGCCGGCCAGCACTGACGCCGTCAACCGGGCGTCCCGGCTGTCATATGGGGAAGCCACCGGCATCACTCAGACAGTACGGAACTTCGCTGCCAGCCTGGGGCTTGCCATCCTGGGGACGGTCTTGGTGGACGGGCTGCGTTCCCGGGTCACCTCCTCGCTCACCGCCCAGGGCGTTCCTCCTGACCGGGCCGCCAGCGAAGCATCGAAGATCGCCCAAACTCAGGGGAGCCACGTGGGCACCATCCCCCACTTCGTCCGCCTCGACTTTGCTTATGCAACCCGCACCGTGTTTTTCGTCATGGCCGGGATCATGGCCGTGGCCGCCATCGTGGCCAGGATCGGCCTGCAGCGTGGCGTCCAGCAAGAACAGGTGACTAGGGAAGATTACGCCGGCCAAGAGCCCGACTTGGGGCCCACCCTGTCAGCCGAACGCTAACCGGCCTCCGCCCGAGAGGGCGCTCCGGAGATTCGCCCGAGAAGTGGGGCCGAGCCGCGAAGGCCGCTCCCCACTCGCCCAATTGATTGGGGCTTTCGGCTAGACCACGGTCCTTTTGGCTGTGAGCGGGCTCGGCGTGTCCCCCGTATTTACCGTGGCGCTCGGTTCGAACAAGAGCAACGTCGTCTCGATGTCGGCGCAGGGCTGGTGAGCAACGCCGCGCCGGACGACGTAAGTGTCGCCTGGGCTGAGCCGTACC
>JASHVH010000195.1 GCA_030039575.1 Acidimicrobiales bacterium
GTATCACGTTCCAGTCCAACATGCCGTTCGGGTGGTCTTCTGATTCAGGAACTCTCGCCACGACGAAGAGTGGCGGCGGCGGCTCTGTGAGCGGCACGATGACGGCAGGTAAACAGCACCCGGGAACCGTCACAATAAAAGGGAACTGGGCCGGCTGCGCCAAGCTGGGTTAGCAAAATCCAGCTATAAGAAGCCGAGATGCACAAGGCCCACGTGTGCGAGGCCCAGCTATACGAAGCCTGTCGAGGCGCCCACCCCTGGTTCGGTGGGCGCGTGCACGAGACCGTGGGCATCGACGATGGGGTCTTTGGGCACGGGGTTCTCCATCACCAGTGACTCGTAATACGTAGTGTTCGGGATGGCCATGCAGAGGTGGATGTTGGGGAGCCCGCCCCCGTGGACCTCGGCGCGTAGGCGGAACGAGTCGGCCGTGTGGGCAATACGCAGGCCACCGGTGAACCCACCCTTGAACCCGGTGCTCGTGCGGACGTACTCGGCGCAACCCGAGCGGATGAAATCGGCGGTGTTCATATGGGCACCGTCGGAAGTCTCGGCCACCAGGAGGGGCACCTCGACCCGCTCGGCCAGCCATCTGTACGCAGTGACGCTGAACTCTCGCATCGGTTCCTCGTACCAGCGGTAGCCGGCGCCGGCGAGGGCGCGGCCAAGGTAGACGGCGTCGGGCAGGTCGAAGCCGGCCGAGCCGTCGTACATGAGGTCGACGTCGTCCCCCACGTGAGCCCGCAGCGCGGTGGCCAGTGCGGCGTCGCGCCGCGCATCTCCCCAAGCATGCAGTTTGATCGCCGGGTAGCCAAGCTCGAGGCACTGGTCGGCCACGTCGAGGTACTCCTCGGTGGAGGAAAAGGTGACGGTCGAGGCATAGGCGGGGATCTCGGTCCTGAACGCACCGAGCAGCTCGTGCACGGGTACCCCGAGCGCTTTGCCGGCCAGGTCGTGCAAGGCGATATCCACCAGGCCGAGCACGTACACCGGGAACTCCTCTATGCGGTCGAGTTCCCACACCCGGTGCCACAGCCACTCCCGGCGGAACGGGTCCTCGCCGACCAGCTCGTCGCGCAGCCGCCGGTTCACAAGGTCCTCGAGGATGACCCCGCGGCGGGTGTGGGCGATGCCGTCCACGCCGTCGTCCGTGCCAATCCGCAGCAAACCTCCTTCGAGCTCCGGCTCGGAACCCGGCAGACCGGCTCGCCATGCGAACGCCGGCGTGCGAGCGGGGATCCGGAAGCGTTCAACTTCGACGCGGGTTATCTTCACGAGTTCGTCTCCTTGACTTGAAGAGCCTCGGCCGCCGCTTCGGAGGGCACAGCGGCCAAAGAGGGCGCCGTCCTGCCTAAGAAGACCACTCCGGCCAGCATCGCCACGAACCCGAGGGCTCCGACGGCGATCTTCCAGGCGCTGCCCTCGAAATGCTCGCCGTACAGCCAGATACCGAGAGCGATGCTCACGAACGGGTTGATTATGACCATCAGCGGTTGGGACACGGCGAGGGGCCCGAAGTGCAGGGCGGCCTGGGTCAGCACCACTTCTACGACCATGGCCACGATGAGGCCGTAGACGGCCCCCTGTTTCAGGGTCTCCACCAGTCCGCTCCTCCCGAGCACGTCGCCGGCAGACTTCAGGAACGTTGCCATCAGCGCTGAGGTTATGCCCGACGCCGAAGCGTACAGTGCCCCTCGTTTCATGGGAGAACCGGCCCGGGCCAGGAGCACGAAGGCGGCGGTGACGCCGCCGCAGGTGAGCAGCGCGGGTAGCCACGCCTCGGCAGTGGCCTGCGGGTGCCCGCCTTTCGGCTCGGACATCACCAGGAACACCGCCAGGCCCGCCGAGGTCACCGACGCCGAGACCCATGCTGCGGGGGCCACGGCCCGGCGCAACCACACCCGGCCGATAACGAGCGAGAACACCAATTCCGTGACCAAGACCGACTGCACCACCGAGATCCGGCCCTCGTACAGGGCGAAAGCCTGGAACAAGAAACTGCCCACGATGGCACCCACGCCGAAAAGCCATAACGGGTTGCGGACCAAATAAAGCGCCAGTCGCCAACCCTTGTCCTTGGCCGGCGCCGCCGTACTGGCCACGTGTTGCGTGACGACATTGAGCGCACTTGTGAACGCAGAAGCAAAAGCGAACAGGATGCTCAGCACGACCCCTCCGGGGCTATCGTGGCGCCTTCCTCAGGCCATTAGGCCCAGGTAGGCGGAACCCAACTGCCGCAGGCGTTGGTGAGTACCGGCCATCGCCTCCACGCCGGGCAGGTATTTCTTGGCCATTTTGGCCACCACCGTGTAGTTGGGGTCGACGACGTTGGCCACGGGCGTCTCGGCGGTCTGGGACACCAATTGGTACGCGTCCATGACGGAGGCCCCTGTCAGTTCCACGACCCAATGGACCAACTGGCTGTGGGCGATGCGGAAAGCATCCTCGAGGGGCCTGGCCGACCCGGCGGTCATCCAGTACTCGTCGGTCTCCAACCGGGGCCACGGCGTGGCCACTTCTTTCACCAGGTCGACGACTACCACCGTGTCCATCGCAGCTTCGACCGCCACCCCGCAGGTTTCGCCTTCCCCCTGACGGGCATGCCCGTCGCCGAAACTGAAGAGGGCGCCGGCCACGTTCACCCCGAGGTAACACGTGGCCCCGGAACGCATCTCGGGGGTGTCCATGTTGCCGCCCCAATCCCCCGGCACCAGCGAAGAACGGACCTCGCCGAGGGCCGGGGCCACACCCACGGTGCCGTGCATGGGGTCCAGGGGTAGTTCAACCCGGAGGGCGGACTCGTTGGCTTCGTAGTGGACGACCCGGGAGCGGCGGTCGATGGCGTAGATCCAGGTCATTTCCGGGAGGGGGGAGTGGAGCATGGCGGTCACGCCGGTGGCAGAGAGGGACCCGAACAGGGGCACCGTCGTGCTAACCCCATAACTCTCCCTCGGTTCGATCCGGGCGAAGTGAAGGGCCAACGTGTCGCCCGGTCGGGCACCATCAACGTAAAACGGCCCTGTCTGAGGGTTTACGTAGCGCCGGTCGAGCCGCTCGCTCACTTTGTCGTGCACCGTGCGGAGCCGGCCGGCGAACGCGTCCAGAGTGCTCGTGTCGAGTATGGACCGCGGCAAGAGCGACGCCACCGGTTCGGCACCCCCGAATGTGCAGGTCAACCGGCGTGGGTCAACCTGCGGGTCCACTTCGTGGCGCAGGACCGGCGGTCCAGCAGTGGCTGTCATTTCAGCCTCCTTCGACGGCGAGGTTCTCCACTATGTGGGGCGCGCACAGTGTGCCAGGTCAGCGCACCGGATGCTACTTACAAGGGCCCCCTGGTCTTTAGCCGGAGGGAGGTCCAACTGGCGTCGGAAGACCAGCCGCCGTCCACCGGCAGGGCCACCCCGTTTATGAAACCGCTTTTTGACGGGTCGGCCAGAAAAGCCACTGCCATGGCCACATCGTGGGGCGAGGCGAAACGGGCCATGGGGACCTGGTTGGCGATGTCCTCGTCGGAGTAGGAGCCGCCGGCCTGGTCTTCGGCGTCCATTTCGGTCTTTATCCATCCCGGGCAAACCGCATTTACCCGCACCCCCCGGCCTCCCCACTCCGCCGCCAAGGTGAAGGTGAGACCGATAAGGCCGTGTTTGGACGCGTTGTACGCCACCCGGTGCGATACGCCTCGAAGGCCGGCGACCGACGAGACGTTGACGATGGAGCCGGAACGGGCGGCCAGCATAAGCGAGCCCAGTTCCCGGCACAGCAAGAACGGGCCGGTCAAATTGACATCGATGACCCGTTGCCACGACTCGGTCGGCGTTTTTTCGGCCGGGACAAGCAGCGAAATCCCGGCGTTATTGACCAGGGCGTCGACCCGGCCAAAGCGTTCTCGTACCTCCACGGCAAACGCGGTCACGTCCGCTTCGCTCGACACGTCCAGCCTGGCGGCCCAGGCCCGGGCACCGCGCCCGCCCGCCTCTGCCGCCGTGACCGCCACGTCGGCCACGTCGACCAGGGCCAGGTCATAACCCTCGGCCGCCAACGTCACGGCAATGACGCGCCCGAGACCTCTGGCTGCGCCGGTGACCACCGCTGTACGCCGGGGGTTGCTAGTCGTCACCGTCGTCTACCGAGCGCGCCCGGTCCCGTTCCCCCACTGACCCAGTTCGCTTTTAGCCCTGCGTCCCGCCGGCGCGCCGCTCCGACTGGATTGCGTCCACCTCCTGGAAGAAATGAGTCGCTGCCTGCCTGGCCGCGGGGGCCAGGTCCTCCTGGTACTGACGGGCGTCCCCACCGGTGATCATCACCGCCAGGTGCCAGATGGCGTTCTCCAGCCGGGTGACACGTTGTTCGGTTGTTTCGGGCATGGCCCATCCTGCCACCGCCGCCGACACCCGCAACACTTGCGCCCGCAACACGTACGCCTCCTTACAAGCCCTTACGAAGGGGAACGTGACCGCTCGCTGCCCGCTGGGGCGCTGGCCGCCCCGGCCAGCGTGTCGTCGCCAGCCGCGCTCGCCCCATCACCGCAACCCATGCACGGCGAAGGGTGCATCACCCGATCGGGGGCGAGCGGAGGATGCTCGGGAGGGACCTCAGGACCGTGCTCATGGTCGGCCCATGGGTGGGCGGTGTGCCGTAACCCGTGGCGGGCGGCCAGTTCCAGGCCGGCCCACGCCGTCCACCCAATGGGCGCCAAGCCCCAGAAGCTCACGATGCGGTACAAGAGGACGACGGCTACCGCATCTGTAGGCCGCGTGCCGTAGGCGATCAGCAGGGCGGTCAGCGAGCCCTCGACCACGCCGATCCCGCCGGGGGTGATGGGGAGACTGGCGGCCACCTGGGTCAGCCCGTAGATGACGAGGAGCGCCCGCCAGGGGACCGGCACACCAAGGGCCTCGGTGCAAGCCAGCAAGGCCAGGCAGTCGAACAACCAGTTCGCCATGGCCAACCCGAAAGCCTCGGCCCACCCGAGGGCGCCCGGGTGCACCAGCCCCAGGTCGTTGATCGTTTTTCGTACCAGCCGGCCGAGGGCGGCGGCAGGAGGTACGTGCCGGGCGATGGCGCCCCACGTAGAACTGAGCAGTCGCTGTACCCGGTGGCTACGGCGGGCCAGGACGTACCCGGCGCTTACTGCCAGCGGTATGGCCGCCAGAGCGGCGGCCAGCCACCGCAGGCTGGACACGGGGCCGCGGCTCCCGGCCACCCAGGCCCCGCCGGCCAGGATGACAAAGATAGCGAAGCTGGAGAGCGCCCCGGCCACGAGGATCACCCAACCCGCCAGCGTTTTCTGGGCGCCGCGGCGACGCAATTGTTCGAAGACCCAGGTCGCCGACCATGCCGCGCCGCCGGGCAGAGTGGTCGACAATGCGTTGCCGGCCAGGGTGATCTCGACCATCGAGACGGAGGGCACCTGAACGCCGCCCGCGCGCAGCAGCCAGCGCTGAAGGCGGGCGAAGACCGCCATGGAGGCCAGTTCGGCCCCAATCGCCACCAGTAACCAGGCCACCCGGACGCGCCCAAGCATCCCGCCGGCGCTCGAGATTTCGGAACGGTGCTCGTACGTTCCCCACAGCGCCAGGCCGATGATCACCACCGACAGGGCCCTCTTGGCCCTTCTGCGCCATGCCTTGCTTATTTTTGAGTGGCGGGCACTTCGCGTTTTGCCGTCAGTGCCGACCGCACCGGTCACCCGGCCCACGACGGGTACCAACGCCCGGTGGCGAGCGTTTCCTCCCGTTGCCGGTAGGTACGAGAGGGCAATGGAAATACGGGACGGGACCAGGTCATCTCGTCACCAGCCATCGCCGGGCCGCCGACTAGCCCTGGTGGCATTTCCACTGCTCCTCAGTCGCAGTCTCCTCTGGGCCTGCGAGACGGCCCAGCCTCTTTCCCGGTCCCATCGAAGCCCGGGTCTACACCCAGCGTCAACCCTACGTTGGCGGCCACCTTTTCCAGGTTGCTGATCAGTTCCTCTCGCTGGTCCACGTCTAATCCCTGGCAGACGGCCGCCTCGATGCCAACACCGAGCTCGATGGCCCGCGCCAGGACGGCACGGCCGGCTTCGGTCAGTTCGACCAGGCGCACCCGGCGGTCGGCGGGGTCAAGGCGCCGGCGGACAAAGCCCTTGGCTTCGAGCCGGTCCAAAAGGGCCACAATGCTGCTGGCAGGGATATGGAGGCTGTCAGCTAGGGCTTGCTGGGAGAGGTCCCTGGCGACTGCGACGGCCCGCATGAGCCCGAAATGGCGAGGTTCCAGCGAGAGGTCTTCGAGCTCGGCCCGGACCCGCCGGCTCACGGCGTAGCCCAGTTGCGACACCAGGAACGCGACGGCGTGGCCAAAGGGGACCGACGAGGCGATGGCCTCTACAAGGTCGTCCGGGGCAGCGGCGGGACCAGTCGACGATTTGGCTGCTGAAGGCCCAACCGGGCGTTCGTCCATCGTCTAATCACTTTACTGCAGAGGCCTCGCGGAGTCGGATCATTCGAGACGGAATAATTCAGGTCAGAATGGAGTCCCTGAGCTGTGCACACCCTGACCCGAGTG
>JASHVH010000196.1 GCA_030039575.1 Acidimicrobiales bacterium
CGGTGCGTTGGGCCAGGTACGCCAGGAACCGCAGCGAGCCCGGGTCGGCCCACTGGCAGTCGTCGGCCAGCACCAGCACCGGGCCCCGGTCGGCGATGTTCACCACCAGCCAGTACAGGCTGTGCAGGACCTCGAACCCCGAGTCGGCGGCCGTCCCGCGTGGCTCGGCCGGCTCGAACAGGCGCGCCGCCGGGCCGGCGCCCCCGGCGAACAGGCCCGCGCCCCCGGGCTCCTTGCTGATCACCGGTTCCAGCAGCTGGCGGGCGACCCCGAAGGCGAAAGGCTGCTCCAGCTCGGAGCCGCGCGCCTCGAGCACCGCCATCCCCGCCTGCGCCGCGGCCGTGCGTGCCTCATGGGCCAGCGCCGTCTTGCCTACCCCGGCCAGCCCTTGGACCAGCAGCAACGTACCTTCCCCGGCGCGCGCCCGCTCTAGCCCGTCACGGAGCGCCTCGAGCTCTCGCTCGCGCTCGAGCAGGCCCGCGGCCGTAACCAACGGCACAGCCTTCACGGTACACGGCGCCCCAGCGGCCGGTCCGGGCAAAACCGGGGGGGAAACCCTCGGGGATCCTCCCTTGTGGGGGCGGCGGTGCGGGCGGCATCCTGACGCGGGTGCAGAGTGTCACCGAGCTCAACAAGTTCAAAGTCGTACTCTTCGTCGAGGCCGTCTTCAACCAAGGGCGCCTCGAGCTGATCGACGAACTGGTCGCCGCGGACTACCTGGGCTACTTCCCACCCGCGGGGACGGTAGTGACCGGGCCCACGGGCGTGCACCAACTGGTGTCCGCCCACCGTCGCGCCCATCCCGGCCTGCACGTCAAGATCGAGGACCAGGTCGCAGAAGATGACCGGGTTGTGACCCAATGGCTGGCGACCACCCTGGGCCCCGGCGGGGCCGCCGGCCCGCCCCCGCGGCGCATCCCGTGCTGCGCGGGGATCTCGATCATCCGGTTACTGGCCGGGAAGCAAGTCGATTCACGCACCGAATGCAGGTGCTTTACTCCCGCGTGACCGAAGAACCTCTGCGACTCTGCATCGCGGCGTGGAGGCTTCCGGCCCAGCATTTAAGAGGATCGTCCTTAGCGAAACGGCGGAGACGGGGTGTGGTGCCTGTGTGCCAAGCTGGGGACCATGGGAAGGTCGCCTCGAGGGGCGGGACCGGCCCCCGTTGATTCTCAGTTCGACCGCCGTCGGCTCCGCGTCGACGCCGGGTTGAACCGATTGGTCATCCCAGACGGTGTGGGTGCCCCTCACGAGATCGTCGGCCAAGAGGCGCGCACGTTGCTTTCGGCGGCGGCGCTACGCGAATTGGCCGCTGCCCGCGGGCTCCCGTTGGCCCGGGGCTCGGTGGCCGACGACCTCAGCTGTGCCTACAGGTCCGAAGTGCCCGGCCGGCGCCAAGCGGCGGTCACGGTTATGGCGGAAACGGGGGACCGCCTGGCATGGGTCCTGGCTACCCTTCACGCTCCCGGAACCGCAGCCGACCAAGGCTGGAGCGCCTGGCGCCAGAACTATCTTCGGCATTGGGCCACTGTCGACGAAGTCGGTATCGCCGGGGGTCTCATGGCTGGCGCGGTGGGCGCGGCGGTGGTCGATGCCACCAACAGCGTCCTCCACCGTCTTGGGGTCCCCGTCTCGGCCAGGCTCGTGCCCCGGCCGGAGCTTGCTGGCCTGCTCGGCGCGGGCCGGTGCGCAGGGGTGGCTAACGGGACGGTGGTGGCTGTGGACCTTGGTCACTCGACGGCGAAGAGCGGGCTGGTGCAAATGTGGCAGGGGGAGGTGAGCGAACTCCGAATATCCCGCCGTGCTGACGTCGGCCTCGACCCCGGGACCCCCGTGCCGGTCGAGCAGCTCGAGACGTTGTTGGACGATGCGGTCCGGGCCGCCGCCGCGGACGCCGAAGAGCGCACTGAACGTGTGGACGCCATTGCCTTTTCCGTAGCCTGCTACATTTCTGCGCCGACCCCCGAGGGCTCGGCCTACGTGGGAATGCCGGACCTAAGAGGGGCGAAATGGAGTGCCAAGTTCCAGGCCTTGTTCGGTCGTTGCGTGAACGTGGAGATCCTCCACGACGGCACCGCAGCGGCCTCGTCTTGGGCCCCGTCACCGGGATCGGTCAGCGCCACCGTGACCCTTGGGACCTACCTCGCTGTCGGCTTCCCGGTCTGAAAGGGGCAGTCAGAACGCGTTGTTTCGTCCGTTTTGGACGCGCCGGCAACCTCGAAGGACTTGAGCCTCGTGGCGCAGGGCTCAAGACCGGGGCCTTGCGGTTTCGGGCCCCTACATGGGTGCGAATATCTCGCCTGGCTTGGCCCAAATGGGATGGGACCACCAATGCCTATGAGAACCGTTGGAGCGCGTGTGCGTACCCTGCTTATTAGCGCCGTGGCTGGGAGCGCGGCAGTATGCCGTGTCGTGGCGTCGTCTTAAAACACAGTCCGGGGCTGAGTGTGGGCTGCAATGACCGAATAGAAGGCGGAATTGGCCATAGCCAACAGGATCGACCTCCTCGCCTTTTCAGGGGAAGTACCAAGGCCCTGCAAAGGATGGCCAAACCGTGCCGGTGGTCACCTCATCCGACTGCGGGCACCGGTCAATCGAAAGATTAGGTTGGTGGCGTGAGCGAACCCGGTGTGCCTTTGATACCCCTACGAGTCTTGTACGGGAACCCCGAGCGAGCCGCGGCCGCGATCTCCCCCGACGGCAAACGGCTCGGCTACCTGGCCCCCGTGGATGGCGTCCTCAACGTGTGGGTCGGGGCCCGCGAGGGCGACGACTTCAAGCCGGTCACCCAGGGCACCGACCGCGGCGTACGCCAGTGGGCTTGGGCGCACGACAACCGCCATGTAGTCTTCCTTCAGGACCAGGGTGGCGACGAGAACTGGCGGCTTTACAGTGTGGACCTGGAATCCGGCGACGTTGCCGACCTTACCCCCTTCAATCATGTCCAGGCCCAGTTGCTCGGCTTATCAAAGCTACGGCCCCACGAGGTGGTCGTCGGCCTCAATAGGGACAACGCGTCGGTGCACGACCTGTACCTGGTTCAGCTCGACACTGGGAAGCTCGACCTACTCGAAAAAAACCCTGGGTTTTATTCCTTACTTGGGCCGGCCTGGATCGTCGACGACGATCTTCGGGTCGTCGCGGGAATGCGCCCCACGCCGACCGGAGCTTTCGACCTCTGCCTCAGGCCACCGGGTCCCGACGCGCTGGAGTGGCCGGTGTTCCAGACCTTCGACTTCGAGGATGCCCTCACCAGCACGCCGGTCCACACCACGGCGGAGGGGAACGGGCTGTACCTGCGGTCGTCCAAAGACGCCAACTCGATCCGGCTCGTGCTGGCCGACCTGTCCACTGGCGAGC
>JASHVH010000197.1 GCA_030039575.1 Acidimicrobiales bacterium
ACCACGCCACGATGTCGACGGCAATGGTGGGGACGACGGCCCCCAGGAACAGGTGCGGGCCGTGGTGAGCGGCGAGCAGCAGGCCGGCGAACGACCCCAGCACCCCGACCCAGCAAAAACACAGCACCGTTACGGCGGCGTTCACGACGGGCCGGGCGTCGACCACTCTGGCCATGTACCAGACCAGGCTGGCGCACACGATGACGGCGATGACGACAGGCAACGCGTCGGTCCCCCGCCAGTAGGCGGCGGCGACGGCCCCTGCCGACCCGACCACGCCAAGCAAGGTGGCCGGGCGGAAGCCGGCCCGCTGGAGCATGCTGAAAGCCTCCAGGGCGCACCCGAAGATGGCCACCGCCGAGAACACCAACAGGGCCACCGCGCCCAGCAGGTAGCAGACAACCAGCAGGACGACGAGCACGGTCCCGGTGACAATGGCGGCACCGATGTCGCGGTGGCCCATCCCCGCTCCCTCAGCCCGGACGTCGTAGGGCGCCCGCCCCACCCCACGGGTGTGCCGCGCCGAGGGCGCCGTGGCCAGCGCCGGTTCGGCCAGCGCCGTCCGGCCGGGCCTCCGGGCCCTGCGGCCGGTGCGCATCACCGTCCCCGGCGGAGCCTGGTCGTCCCCCGGGGCGGCCTCCGCCGGGCCGTCAGGGGGGAGCATCCCGGTCTCGGCGCCGGCCTCGTCCGCCCCCGCTGCTGCCGCAGCCGCCAGTCCATTGTCGTCACCGTTGTCCATTGCCCCCCCATTGCGCCCCGAACGCTCGTGCTCCAGGCGCTCGAAGTCCTCGTCAAAGGAGAACGGGTCACCTGAGCCCTCCTCTGGCATGCCGTTGCTCTGGTCATCTTCGTCCACGAGGTCTTCCACTCCGGGGCCATCCGACCAATCGTTCACGTCGTCGCGCCAGTGAAGGCCGCGGGAGCCGAGCAGTCTCCACGCCTGCAGTTCGTCATCCTCGCTCTTTGGGCCTGCTATCGCTCTCGGGACCTCGCCGGTGGGCGGGTCGGCCCAATGAGGAAGTTCTGTGTCCTCTCCTGAGCTCACGACGGATACCAACTCTGCGCTTGGTACAACCACCCGAGGGTACCCCATCTCGTTGGAGACTTCCGTGATGCCGGTCTCCACAGTTTCGTCCTGGTCACTTGGTCCCCCTTCCAACGGCGCACCGGTGTTGCTACCCGGCTCGTCAGCGGCCGGGCCCTCAGAGCCGTCGGGCAGCCCGGCCGCGTCCGGCAACTCAGCCGCGCCGGCACCGAGTTCAGCGCCGGCACCGAGTTCAGCGCCGGCACCACCTTCCCCTCCGGCCAGCTCCGCTGCTTCGTCCACGTCCAGGGGGGTGGTGACCGCGTCGGGCTCGTAATCCGACGGCGGGCCCCCCTCCCCCCAGGGGTCTGCGGTGGCGCCGGGCCCCAGGTCCTTGTCACGGGCCCGGTCTCGGCGGCGGCCCCTAACCCAACTCACCTGGGCCAGCTCAACTGGTGAGCAGCTCCTGTTCCTTGTGGGCCAGCACCCGGTCGATCTCGGCCGTGTAGTCGTGGGTGAGCTTGTCGAGGTCCTTCTCGGCCCGGTCGAGCTCGTCGGAGGAAATGTCGCCGTCCTTCTCCAGCCCCTCGAGGTCCTTGCGCGTCGCCCGCCTGACGTTGCGCACGGCGACCCTGCCGTCCTCGGCCTTTTGGTGCGCCACCTTCACGAGCTCCTTGCGCCTCTCGGCCGTCAGCACCGGGAAGTTCAGCCTGATGACCGTACCGTCGTTGCTCGGCGTGATGCCGAGATCCGACGACTGGACCGCCTTTTCGATCGCTTTTATGACCGCCGGGCCCTTATCGTACGGGGTGATGACCAACACCCTGGCCTCTGGCACATGCAGCCCGGCGAGCTGCTGCAAAGGCACGTCGGCCCCGTAGTACTCCACCTTCAACTTCTCGACCAGCGCGGGAGCGGCTCGGCCCGTCCGGATACCGGCGAACTCATTTTTGGTGTGCTCGACAGCGCGCGCCATGCGCTCCTTGCAGTCTTCAACCGCTGTGTCAACCAGGGTGTCGGCCATCAGTGGATAAGCGTACCTATCTGCTCACCGTCGAGCGCACTCCTCAGGTTGCCCTCCTTCATGATGCTGAAGTAGAGGATGGGCAGCGAGTTCTCCTTGCAAAGGGTGATCGCCGTCAGGTCCATCGCCCTCAGCCCCTTGCCGATGACCTCGTCGTAGCTGATCTCGGAGATCGGTTCGGCCGCGGGGTCGACCCGAGGGTCGGCCGTGTAAAGGGCTTCGGCCCCCCCGTGGGTGCCTTTCAAGAGCACCTCCGCCCCGATCTCGACCGCTCTCAGCGCACCCGCGGTGTCGGTCGTGAAGAACGGGTTCCCTGTCCCGGCGGCGAAGATAACCACCCGGCCCTTCTCCAGGTGCCGCATGGCCCGCCCCCTGATGTAGGGCTCGGCCAGCTCCGACATGCCGATGGCCGTCTGCACGCGGGTGGGCTGGCCGGCCCGCTCCAGTGCGTCGCGGACGGCCAGCGCGTTGATCACCGTGGCCAACATGCCCATGTAGTCCGCTGTGGCCCGGTCCATACCGCTGGCCTCGCCGGTGGCCCCTCGCCAGATGTTGCCGCCACCGATCACCAACGCGATCTCGGTCCCGAGCTCCGAGTGCACCTCAGCGATCTCCCGGGCCAGCCGCTCGACGACCCGGCCGTTGATGACTTCGTCAGCGGCGCCGCTGGCCAGGGCCTCGCCTGAGATCTTGAGGACGACGCGCTTCCAAGGCGCTCCCGGCCGGCCCATCACCCGCCGATCACGACTTGAGCGTAGCGAACGACCTCCGCCTTACCCAGTACCTGGGCCACGGTGCGCTTGTCGTCCCTGGCGAAGGGCTGCTCCAGCAGCACCCCGCCCGGCACACGTTTGAACCAGCCCGACAGCTTGCCCTCGGTGATCTTGGTAATGGCCGCCTCGGGCTTGCCTTCCCTGCGGCTCTCCGCCTCCAGAGCGGCCCGCTCGGCCTCGACCTCTTCGGCGGGCACGTCCTCACGGCGAAGGTACTTGGGCCGGCCGAAGGCGATGTGGACGGCGATGTCGTGCGCCAGCTCAGCAGAGGCGTCCTTCAGTTCGACGATGACGCCGTTCACGCCGCGGTCGTTCTGCACGTGCAGGTACGAGCCGAGCACGTTGCCGGGGGCGGCCTGGAAACGGACGATCTCGCCTAACTGGACGTTCTCCTTGAGCGCGATGTTGAGGTCCTCGATCGCCGCCTTGCGCTGGTCGACGGCCTCCTCACCGTCGCTCGCCACCAGGGTGGCGAGCTCGTTGGCCAGGTTGACAAAGTCGGGGCTCTTGGCCCCGAAGTCTGTTTCCGAACGCAGCTGCACAAGGGCGATCGCGTCGTGGCCCGCATCGGAAGATACCGCGACGGCGCCTTCCTGGCTCTCGCGCCCGGCCCGTTCGGCCGCCTTGCCGAGGCCCCGCTCCCTCAGCCACTTCACGGCTTCCTCTCGGTTGCCATTTGTCTCGGTCAATGCCCGCTTTGAGTCCAGCATGCCGGCCCCCGTGGCGTTACGGAGGTCCTGGACGTCCTTGGCGGTGAACTCTGCCATTGTTAGCGCTCCTGATCCTAGTGTTCCGGGCTGGCAGCGACTTCGGCTGCGCTGTCCGCAGCCGGGGGGACGTCATGGCCGGTGCCGGCCGGCTGCGCTTCGCCGGCGGCCGGGGTGGCCGGCTCTTGGTCCTCCGTGCCTGCTGCTGCGGCACCTTGTGCCGCTACGTCTGGTCCTGTCGCCTCGCCCGCCGGGGCGGGCTGGGCCGGTAGTGAGGCCGGCGGGGCCGGCTCGGTCTGGACAGGCGCCGGCGCCACAGGCTCCGGCCGGAAGGCCGTTCCCG